>DAIOEI010000027.1:0-12196 GCA_036746335.1 Hydrogenophaga sp.
GTATTCATGGGGTCACCTTCAACAACTGGGTTTTCAACGTCTCAAATTCCTGATCAGATTCCATCGTCTTGCGGTTGGTTGACAGTGCCATGCTCGCTTGGGAGTTACCGTTTGCTGAAGGAGAAAGCCAGACCCAAACACGGCGATCACGCACATACAGCATGACAAAAATTCCCAAAATGAGCAACAAGCAACCCAGGTAAACAATGGCTTGCCCCGGTGCCCTGGCCACCTGGAATACGCTGGCTTGCACGTGCTCGAAATCCTGGAGCAGGAAAGTCATGGGCGCGGGGTAGAAGAAGGAATCACTCAAAGCCATGACCGCACCATTCATGAATCGCATGGTGTTCTCGTCGCGCACCAGCGGGGCAAGCCCAGCCTGCTCACGACTGACTTGCAAGAGCTCAAACAAGGTGCCATTGAGAATTCGCACCAGCACATCGCTCGCACGTTCCCGCTCTGTCTCGGGCACATTGGCCTCCAGAAACGCCGACACCGCAGGCAGCCCGCCTTTGGCGAGCAAGTCCTCCATCGGCTGCGCCTGCGCCGCAGCCCCTGCAAACAAGCCCAAGGCACGCGAAGCGGATGCTTGCAAGGCCTGGAGCAAGTCTTCACGGCCGTTTTCTACGGCGCCCACCGCATAGCGCCGCACAGCCAACTCCCGCATCGCAGGGTCCGACAACGCGGCACGCAAGCGCACAAAGCCGTCCATGGCATCGTTTTCGTCTACCGGCACACGCAGATAACGGAAAGGCTCAGAAGGCGATTCGCGCATGCCCAGAAGGAACATCCGAGCACCATCGATGTCCATGGGCAGCATGTAGTTGTTGTACTCGACCGCCTGACCCGCAGCGTCGCGCAGTTTGTAGCTGAAGCTTGGCCCGACGTTTTGAAGCGTTTTTTCGGCATTGGGCTTGTGACCGGCGCCCAGCTGACTTTCCAGGGTTCTGCGCAGATCGACCGCACGCACATCGGTGGCGCTGTTGTCGTTGGCGCCTCCCATGTTCTCGACATTGATCACCCGCAGCCCTGTGTATTCCAGGATCAGCTTTTCATCACCATTGGAGAGCGCAGAAGATCCACCGACCGAGCCCGAAATCTCAAAGGGCAGGGTAGGTCCGTTGATAGGTACCGCGCGCAGTTTCAGACGCGAACCACCATCATCAAAGCTCGACTGGTAGATATTGATGCCGCGGTGGCTGGCCGGGTGGTTCACCTCTACACGCGCTTCTTTTTTCTCGCCCGTTTCATGATCGTGGATCACGATGTCGCTGGCAAACAGCTTGGGCATGCCCGTGTCGTAGTAATCCACAATGAACTTCTTGAGCTCGATGGAGAACGGCAGGTCTTGCAGCAGCACCCCTTCGGCCTGACTCAAGATGGCGGTACCGGTGGTGGTGCCTTCGGTGACCAGCAGATTGCCTCGAAAGGTCGGGTTCGCAGGCGAGAGCCGGTGCTCTGGTGCAACCTCGGAAATCAACCCGCCACCCGTGAAAGGCGTCTTGTCGTTGAACCACATCTGGGCGCGCACCATCAGGTCGCCGTCGAGCAGCCCACCAATACACACCAGCACAATGGCACTGTGGGCAGCCAGATAACCCACTTTGTTGGCAGCACCTGCTTTTGCGGCCACCATCCAGCCCACGCCCGCGGGTGTTTCACGCGACTGGAGCTTCACCTTCCATCCCGAGCCCAGGAGCGTTTGACCAATGCGGTGTGCCGCCGACTCGGGCGTTTCGGCCAAAACCCCTTCGGCCCGGTTGGGAAACGCCTTGAGGCTCTGCTCGCGAATGTTCTCTTTGTAGGCCTTGAAATCGGCAAAGATTTTCGGCGTATTGCGCGCAATGCACAAACTGGTGCTGATCACCAGGAAAGCGAGGATCAGGAGGAACCACCAGGCGCTGTAGACCGTGTAGATGTCGGCGCGGGAGAACACATCCGACCAAAACGGGCCAAACTGGTTGACGTAGTTGTTCAGCGGTTCACGTTGCTTGACGACGGTGCCAATCACAGAGGCAATGCAAATCACCGTGAGCAAGGCGATCGCAAACCGCATGGACGAGAGCAACTCGGTGAGCTGCCCGAGAGCACGCGGGCCAGACTGGAGTTGCAAGCCTTCAGTGGAGGCGGTCATGAACGAACCCAAACAAAAAAAGGGCGGGTCTGGCTTGTCCGGAACGCGCCCTGGTGTGATCTTCTTTTTTTGTTGTTACCAGCTCAGGCTGACGCACAAGGGCACATTGTGACGCCAAACATTACCCGTGGCTTATATACCCACAAAAACACAAGGCCCACAACGAAGAATCAACGGAGCCCGGCGATGTACTCTGAAACCGCCGCGATTTCCCGGTCGTTCATCTTGGCAGCAACGCCGGTCATCTGGGCGTTGTTGTTGCGTTCGCCGCTGCGGAACGCCTTGAGCTGGCTGGCGGTGTACCCGGCATGCTGGCCCTTCAGACGCGGGTACTGGGATGGGATGCCTGCACCATTGGGACTGTGGCAGCCGGCACAGGCCGCGATCTGGCGGTCGGCAATACCACCGCGGTAAATCCGCTCGCCCAAGCGAACCAACTCCGCATCTTGAGCAAAACCGTCTCGGGCTTTTTGCTCGGCCAGCCAGTAGGAAACGTTGACCATGTCTTCGTCCGACAGAGTAGCTGCCATGCCCTGCATGATCGCGTTGGCCCGCTTACCGGCTTTGTACTCCTGCAATTGCTTGAGCAGGTACTCGGGATGCTGCTGAGCCAAGGAAGGATTTTCCGCCAAGGAGGAATTGCCATCGACGCCATGGCAGGCGGCACAGATCGCGCCGTAAGAAGCCGCGCCCTTGACCAGATCGGGCTTGTTCGCCTGGGCGTGGGCTGTGAACGACAATAGGGCTGCGGCTGCAGCGGAAACAAAAACAGAAGCGTGCAATTTCATGACGGGATCGCGCCGGGCGGAGGCGCTTCAGTTTGGAAGACGGACGAATTTTCAGGCAATCAGCCCGCGATTTTACAATGGCCCTCAAATTTCCTCATGACCCAAGTCAAGAAGCTGGCAAGCACCACCACCCGCTCCACCACGATCACCGGGGATCGGGCTGCTCCTGCCGGTGCTCAGCCCACGGCAGAGGCGGCCGAAACTGACATCAAGGCTGTTCACGGCTGGCTGCACACAGCGAGATTCCTGACGACCGCCCCCAAGCTGGAACATCTGCCCGAGCTGCACACGCCCGAGATCGCGTTTGTAGGCAGGTCCAACGCAGGGAAGTCCACCTGCATCAACACACTGACACAACAAAAGCGCCTGGCTTTTGCCTCCAAGACGCCGGGCCGAACGCAAAGCATCAACCTGTTTTCTCTGGGCAAACAAGGCCAGACCGATGCGGTACTGGCCGATCTGCCCGGGTACGGCTATGCCGCGGTCCCCCGCGAAGCGAAGCTCCGTTGGCAGCGCGTCATGAGCAACTACCTGATCACGCGGCGCAACCTTCGGGGTGTGGTTCTGTTGTGCGATCCCCGTTTGGGCCTGACGGAACTGGACGAAGTGCTGCTCGACGTGATCAGGCCCCGCGTGGTCGATGGCCTTCGCCTTTTGGTGGTCCTCACCAAGTCGGACAAGCTCACCCGCGCCGAGGCCCAGAAGGCGTTGTCCATAGCCCGCTTGCAATGCGCGGGTGGCGAAGCCTTGCTGTTTTCAGCGTTGAAGAAGCAGGGGCTGGACGATGTAGCCAGGCGCTTGTGGGATTGGTCGCACAACGCCGAGCCTGCTCTCGACCTTCAGGAACCACCGTCTTTGGACGACGTATAGGGAGAAGGCTGTCCGGGCGGTCGGGTTTTGAATCGTTTGTGCACCCAGTAATACTGTTGCGGCATGGTGAGGATCATTTCCTGTAAGCGGGCGTTCATCAGCGCGGTGTCCGCGATGGTCTCGCCGCTGGGATAGCCGTCCCAGCCGGGCAACACCTCAACGTCATAACCCTGAGGCGTCATTCGACTGATCACGGGCACGACGCGAGCGCGCCCCAGTTGGGCCAGCCGCGGCAGCGTGGGCACGGTGGCCGCCTCCACCCCGAAGAACGGCACAAAAACCGATTCGGCAGGGCCCAGATCCATATCGGGCAGCAGATAAAGCACCTCGCCCGAACGCAAGGCCTGCACCAGGGATTTCATGCTTTGGTGTTTTTCCACCAGCCGAACGTCTCCGTAACGCAGCCGCCCGGCCCGCACCCATTGGTCCACCAAAGGATTGCGCTGGCGCGCATACAGACTGATGAACCGGCGTTCAAAGTTCAGCGCCAAGGCTGTGCCGCCGGCGTCCAGACCCACAAAATGGGGCGCAAACAACAACACCGCCGAATTCCCTTGCAGTTCGTGCGTGGCGCCCACCATGCGCAGGCGCCTTCGTGTCCGCTCGGCGGAGCCCTCCCACAACCAGCTTCGATCAAGCCATGACTGGGTGAAAACCACAAAATGGTGTCGAACCGCCCGCCTGCGCACTGCCGGGCTGTCTTGCGGAAAACACAGTGCCCAGTTCACGCGCGCAATGTGCCGACGCTTGAAGGCAAACAAGTGCAGAACCTGGCCCAACACCCAGCCCAGCGCACGCAACACGGGCAAAGGCAATCCCGCCAACAGCCGCATGAGCGCCAAGCCCCATCGGGCCAGACCTCGCTTCAAAGGGCGGTTGGCAGAGTCGGATGCGTGAGCAGCCATGGGAGATTCTGGGATAGGCACTGGGTTTTCAGTCAGCGCAGACGCTTGTCTGGCGTGCGGGGTTCGCCGAGATCGCTTTTTTTGGGCGCCTTATAGCGGTCGTAAGACCAGATGTACTGGCGTGGCGATTCTCTCACCAACGCCTCCATCACCTGGTTGAGCTGGGCGGCAGCTTGGTTGGCGTCGGTGGCCAAGCCCTGTGGCAGCAATTCGCTGAGCAAGCGAACCCGAATGCGGTAGCCCCTACCCCAGGGCAAGCGCTCACCCCAGAGCAACAGCAACTGCACCCCAGGAGTCTGTGCCAGCTTGGCCGACAGCGTCATGGTGTAGGCATCACGCCCGAAAAAGGGGGCCCAAACCCCCTGCCCTTCGGGCGGCACCTGATCAGGCAGCAAACCCACCACCTGCTTAGCCTTGAGCGCTTTGATGAGCTGCTTGACCCCCGCCAGCGTCGTTGGCGCCATCAGCAGGCCAGGGCGGTTTCTGGCCCCTGCCATGATGTCCTGCAACCAGGCCTGCCTCGATGGGCGGTAGAGCGCCGTCAAGGTGACCTGGTGCCCGAATCTCAGCGCAAAAGCTTGTCCAATCACCTCGAAGCAACCCAGGTGTGGCGTGAACATCAACACGCCGGAGCCCTCGCTCAGGGCCGCCTCAACCCGCTCAATACCGACCCACTCCACCGGTACAGGAGCGCCCAGCCACAGACGCGGTGTTTCAGCCGCCATTTTTCCCGACTCGCCCACAGAAGCCAACGCGGTGCCCAGCGACATGTTCGCCTGCCGGATGTTGCCCAGCAAGCGCCGCCGGTACTTCGGCGAAAACACAAAACCCAGCCATCCCAACAGCCAACCAAAGCCATGCAAAACAGGCAATGGCAGCCATGCCAAGCCCCGAAACAGAAAGGAAAACATCTTGATCGAGAGACTCAAAAAATCGCTAGCTCGGGCATGCTCTGCCGCTGCGCCACCTGATCTGGAGCCGGGCTTTCGGAGAAGGCGGCCCTGCTCTGTTTGCTTGATTTACACTTTGACCATCGCCGAGTTGATGAACTGATTGCGGGGCGATTCACAAATACTGCTAAAGCGTTCGCCGAACCCAGCAGGCCGGCAACGCGGTCCTTGTACTAACTGGAGTTTATATGGCGAACGATTTTCTTTTCACTTCCGAATCCGTCTCTGAAGGTCACCCCGACAAGGTGTCCGATCAGATCTCTGATGCCATCCTCGATGCCATCTTCCAGCAAGACCCGCGCAGCCGGGTAGCTGCAGAGACTTTGTGCAACACCGGCCTGGTAGTGCTCGCAGGCGAAATCACCACCAACGCGCATGTCGACTACATCCAGGTCGCGCGCGACACGATCAAGCGCATCGGATACGACAACACCGAATACGGCATTGATTACAAAGGCTGCGCCGTCATGGTCTGCTACGACAAGCAGAGCAACGACATTGCCCAGGGTGTGGACCACGCGTCTGACGACCACCTGAACACGGGCGCTGGCGACCAGGGTCTGATGTTTGGCTACGCCTGCGACGAGACGCCCGAGATGATGCCCGCACCGATCTACTATGCCCACCGCCTGGTGGAACGCCAGGCCCAGCTGCGCAAGGATGGCCGGCTGCCCTTCCTGCGCCCGGATGCCAAGAGCCAGGTCACCATGCGCTATGTGGATGGCAAGCCGCACAGCATCGACACCGTGGTGCTGTCGTCCCAGCACAGCCCCGACCAGTCCGAAACCGCGACAAAGATGAAAGACTCGTTCATCGAAGCGGTGATTGAGGAAATCATCAAGCCGGTGCTGCCCAAGGAATGGCTGAAGGACACCAAGTACCTGATCAACCCGACAGGCCGCTTCGTGGTGGGTGGCCCGCAGGGTGACTGTGGCCTGACCGGGCGCAAGATCATTGTGGATACCTACGGCGGAGCCTGCCCCCATGGCGGTGGTGCTTTTTCGGGCAAGGACCCGTCCAAGGTGGACCGCTCGGCCGCCTACGCCACCCGATACGTTGCCAAGAACATCGTGGCCGCAGGCCTGGCCAAGCAATGCCAGATCCAGGTGGCTTACGCCATCGGCGTGGCCAGGCCCATGAACATCACGGTCTACACCGAGGGCACCGGCGTGATACCCGACGAGGCGATTGTCGCCCTGGTGCAGGAGCACTTCGACCTGCGGCCCAAGGGCATCATCCAGATGCTGGACTTGCTGCGACCCATCTATGAAAAAACCGCTGCCTATGGTCATTTTGGCCGGGAAGAGCCCGAATTCGCTTGGGAAAGAACAGACAAGGCCGCCACCCTGCGCGCAGCAGCCGGACTGAAGTAACCCGGCTGTCGGGCAGAGCACACAGCACTGCTCACGAAAAGTTGGCGAGCACCAACTTACACCCCAAAGCCCACGCCCATGGACGTGGGCTTTGTCATTTTAGAAGACCCTAAAAATCCGGCCATTTCGAATGACTGATGGCTGTATTTTTTGGCTCAGCTGCCGATATGCCTTGTACGGACAGTGGTGCCGTGCGATGCAACGACCTGGAGCCCTTCTTCATGACTACTTCTGTCACACCTGTAACCCCAGTCGATTCGGGCAATGAGCTGGATCGCCGGGTGGCCGAACGCACATTGGCACTCAACAACGCCATTGCACACTGCCAGGACTTCTACGACAGCAGTCCTTGTGGCCACTTCTCAGTGGATGCACAACTGCGCTTTGTCAACATCAACAAGACCTTGCTCGACTGGCTTGGGCTGACCAAAGACGAGGTGGTGGGCAAGATGGGCGTGCTGGACTTGATCGCACCAGTCTGGCAGCCGCTGATGCGCGCACGCATGGAGTCGCTTTGCCACGCTGGCAAAGCCGAGCCCATGGAGGTCGAGGTCTGCGGCAAAGACGGCAAACGGTTCCAGGCTCTGTTTTCTTCGACCGCGATCACCGACGCCGGTGGCTGGTTCATCTGCAGCAACAGCATGGTGCTCGACATCAGCGAACGCATTGCCGCCGAACAACGGCTCGTCACGCACGACGGCTTTCTGCAGACCATCACCGACCGGATTCCGGTGCGCCTGGCCTACTACGACAAAGACCTGGTGTGTCGTTTCGCCAACACAGCTCACGCCAGTCAATTTGGCAAAACGCCCCCCGAACTGGTCGGGCAGCACCTCAGCCAAATCGTCACCTCGGACCAATTGCTGGAAATCCTGCCTCACATTGCCGATGCGCTCAGCGGCAAGCACCAAAGTTTCGAAGCTGAACGTCCCTCCGCTTTTGGCGAGGCGCGGTTTTATGAGATTCACTACATCCCCGATGTGCAATCCAGTGGCGTGGAAGGCATCTTCATGGAGCTGCACGACATCACCGAGCGCAGGCGCACAGAGGAATTCGTGCTGGAGGCCAACCGCGATCTCGAAGAACGCGTGCGCGATCGCAGCAAGGAGTTGCACCGCAGCGAGCAGCGCTACCGGCTCATGGTGGACGCCATCCAGGACTACTGCGTTTACTTCATCGACGAGAACGGTATCGTGACCGAGTGGTCAGAAAGCGCGCAAAGGCTGCATGGTCACTCGCGCGCCGACATGCTCGGCAAGTCCTACACCGACTTGCTGGCTACCGACAATGCCGGTGAAGACGAAGTGGACCCCGGTCAAGTGCTGCGACTGGCAAAGGCACACGGCCAATGGGAGTCCAGAGGTTGGCGCCTGCGGGACGATGGTTCCCGCTTCTGGGGTCACACGGTGTTGACCGCTTTGCGCGACGAGGGCGGAGAGCTGCAAGGGCTGTCCAGCATCACCCGAGACATGACGGCCGCCAAGAATCTGGAGGACGTGATGAACGACCTCAACCGAGAGCTGGAAAAACGCGTGGCCGAACGCACCCAACAACTGGTCGCGGCCAATAAGGACCTGGACGTTTTCTCCCACATGGTCTCGCACGACCTGCGGGCACCGCTGCGGCACATCTCCAGTTTTGTGAGTCTGCTGCAAGAGCAAATGGGTGAGAGCACCGACAAGCTCTCGCTTCAATACCTCAACTCCATCGCCAAGTCGAGCAAGCGCATGAGCGTGATGATCGAAGGCCTGCTCGAGTACGCGCGCTTGGGCCGGGTGGCCATCGAGTCACAACCTGTGCCTCTGGCACCATTGGTTGACGGCGTGATCGCCCACCTCAAGCAAGAGCACCCGCAGCGCAACATCGAGTGGGTGGTGGAAGAAGACCTCCCGGTCGTGCGCGGTGACGCCATGCTGCTGGCCGAGGTGTTCTCCAACATGCTGAAAAACTCGGTGAAATACACCCGTACCCGAGAGCTGGCCCGTATCGAGATCGGCTGGCAGGTCAACCCCGTGGGCGGACGCACTTTCTTCATCCGCGACAACGGGGTAGGTTTTGACCTGGAAAAGGCGCACAACCTGTTTGTGATGTTCCAGCGCCAGCACCACTCCATGGACTACGAAGGCACCGGCACAGGGCTGGCCTTGTCGCAGCGCATCATCGAGCGACACGCCGGGCGCATTTGGGCCGAAACCACCCCAGGCCAAGGTTGCACTTTCTATTTCACTCTGCCCTTTGAAGGACTGGAGCCTGAAATGCAGTTCCCGGCCTCCTCGATGGCGGAACTGGCCTACTGACTCCAGCCCCGACATCCAGCCCCGACAGCTTGAACCTGAAGGGCAGATGGCGAAAAAAAGGGCGCTGTGACAGGCGCCCTTTTTCAACCCAACCCCAAACGCATCAGCGGGGAACAAGGAACGCGGCCTTTTCCTCTAGCCGGATGGCCGCATCGGTTTGCGATTGCACCTGAAAACGGATCGGATGCGAGCCACTGGCCACACCAGGCGGCACCTGCACACGCACGGCCACCGAGCGCACCTCGGTCGGCAAAACCTCCACCAGCGGGTCCGAGGCCAACTCGATGCCCTCCAGACCGTCCACCTTCAGCTCGACAGTCTGTCTGCTCTCGGTCGCGTTCATGATCTGGAAACGGTATACGTTTTCGATACGGCCCTGCTCCACCATGCGCGCAAGCGCACCGCGATCGCGGATCACATCGACCTTCATCGGCACCCTCAGGTACAGACTCACACCGACGGCCACCGCAATGGCGGACAAAATCGCGGAATACACCAGCACGCGCGGACGCAGCGCTCGGCGAATGATCTGCGCCTTGTCCCAGCCGCCAGACATGGCGTTTTCGGTCGAATACTTGACCAGTCCGCGTTCGTAGCCGAACTTGTCCATCACCTCATCGCACACATCCGCGCAGGCACCACATCCAATGCACTCGTACTGCAGACCCTTGCGGATATCGATACCGGTCGGGCATACCTGCACACAAAGGTTGCACTCCACGCACGAACCCAGACCCTTTTCCTTGTAGTCCACTTTTTTGCCCCGCGAGCCGCGCGGCTCACCGCGAGCGGCGTCATAGGTAACGATCAGGGTGTCCTTGTCAAACATGGCACTCTGAAAACGGGCATAGGGGCACATGTACTTGCAAACCTGCTCGCGCATGAAACCCGCGTTGCCATAGGTCGCAAACCCGTAGAAGAAGATCCAGAAGCTCTGCCAGGCACCCAGCGAGCCCGACAGAACGTCTGCCGTCTGGGCTCGAATGGGCGTGAAGTAGCCCACAAAGGTAAAACCGGTCCACAAAGCAAACAACACCCAGGCAAGGTGTTTGGCACTGCGGCGTGCTGCCTTGGTGCCACTGAGCGGTGCGTCATCCATGCGGATGCGAGCAGCACGATCACCTTCGATTTTCTTCTCAATCCACATGAAAACCTCGGTGTACACCGTCTGTGGACAGGCATAACCGCACCACAGGCGCCCAGCGACGGCCGTGAACAGAAACAACGAAAGAGCCGCCATCACCAACAAGCCCGTGAGGTAAATGAAGTCTTGCGGATACAGCACCAGACCGCCCAAGTAAAAGCGGCGCGAGAGCAGGTCGAACAACACCATCTGCCGGTCGTTCCAGTTGAACCAAGGCACTGCGTAGAACAGAATCTGGGTAAACCAGACAGCTGCCCAGCGCAAACTGGTGAAGGTGCCTGTGACCGATCGCGTCTGAATCTTCTTTTGTGACTCGTAGAGGGACACCTCAACGACGTCGGCCTCGTCTGAAGGGGTGTGCTCCGTGGTGGGATGTGCTGGGCTCGTGGACATGGTGGCTTGCCTTTGTGGTTTTCTCGTGCGGGTCCGCGCCGATCAGCGAACCGGACCCGAGACACGTGTTCACACAACCCAAGAACTGTGCCAGCGCCCAGGTTCTAAACAAATCATCGACTTACGACCCACACCCCCACAAACTCGACACGTCTAACATGTCAAAACTGGCGTTGATGTCATTTTTGGCAGCTCATGTGGGGCTCATACACAAAAAACAGCGGGGTTGGCCGACCCGGTCTTGAAAACTGCGTGACCCGCCCTTATCATTAGCACTCGCTGAAGTTGAGTGCTAACACCGCTTCCAGTCGATCAACGGCATGTGCCCGACCCTACAAGTCGCTGCATACCGTGTTTCCAATCAACCCGTTATTTCAGGAGATGCAATGAACCTTCGTCCTCTCGCCGATCGCGTGATCGTCAAACGTATCGACAGCGAAACCAAGACCGCTTCCGGCATCGTCATTCCCGACGCCGCTGCTGAAAAGCCAGACCAGGGCGAGATCCTGGCCGTTGGTCCCGGCAAGAAAAACGACAAAGGCGAACTGTCGGCCATGAACGTCAAGGTCGGTGACCGCGTTCTGTTTGGCAAATACAGCGGCCAGACCGTCAAGGTCGACGGCAACGAGCTGCTGGTGATGAAAGAAGACGACCTGTTTGCGGTTGTCGAGAAGTAATTCTTCGCGCTTTCAAACCCTTTAACTGAAATCTGGAGAAATCAACATGGCAGCAAAAGACGTAATTTTCGGCGGCGAAGCCCGCGCACGCATGGTCGAGGGCGTGAATGTCCTGGCCAACGCGGTCAAGGTCACCCTGGGCCCCAAAGGCCGTAATGTGGTTCTGGAGCGCTCGTTCGGCGCCCCCACCGTCACGAAAGACGGTGTTTCGGTCGCCAAAGAGATCGAACTGAAGGACAAGCTGCAGAACATGGGCGCCCAGATGGTCAAGGAAGTCGCTTCCAAGACGTCTGACAACGCCGGTGACGGCACCACCACCGCCACCGTGCTGGCCCAGGCCATCGTGCGCGAAGGCATGAAGTACGTGGCCGCCGGCATGAACCCGATGGACCTCAAGCGCGGCATCGACAAGGCTGTGGAAGCCCTGATCGCCGAGCTGAAGAAGGCCTCCAAGGCGACCACGACCAGCAAGGAAATCGCCCAGGTCGGCTCCATCTCCGCCAACAGCGATTCCAGCATCGGCGACATCATCGCCAATGCCATGGACAAAGTGGGCAAAGAAGGCGTGATCACCGTGGAAGACGGCAAATCGCTGCAAAACGAACTCGACGTCGTCGAAGGCATGCAGTTCGACCGCGGCTACCTGTCGCCCTACTTCATCAACA
>DAIOEI010000028.1:0-12133 GCA_036746335.1 Hydrogenophaga sp.
GTATGAAATACGTGTCCATGTTCGACAAGATTGATCTGCACCTGATCCGCGTGCTGCACACGGTCCTGACCGAGCGCAGCGTATCGCGTGCGGCGTTGCGTTTGGGCATGTACCAGCCAGCGGTCAGTGCTTCGCTCAAACGTCTGCGGGAACTGGCCGGGGACCCGCTCTTGGTGCGTTCGGGCGCCAGCATGGTGCCCACGGTGGCTGGCCTGCGCATGGTTGAACCAGCGGCTGAAATCCTGCGCAGCGCGGAAATGTTGTTTTCCGATGCGCGTGCTTTCGACCCCGCCACGGCCAGCCACACCTTCAGCCTGGCCGCCAGCGATTACCTGGACCCGCTGTTTTTGCCTCAATTGGTGACGCAGCTCAAGACGCTGTCTCCCCGTTGTTCGATTGAGATCCACCCTCTGTCTGCCGACGCCGATTACCGCGCCCACCTTGCGCAGGGCCATTACGACGTGGTGATCGGCAATTGGCCCAAGCCACCGGAAGACCTGCACCTGGGGCGCTTGTTTGGCGACGAGGTGGTGAGCATGGTGTCCACCCAGCACCCGGCGGCGCGCCGTGGCTGGGATATACAGGCCTGGCTGGAGGCCGAACACATCGCGCCCACACCCACCCACCCTGGAGCCCGCGGTGTGATCGATGACCATCTGGCCGCCAAAGGCCTGGTGCGCAACATCACCGCTCGCTGCCCGCACTTTGGCCTGATACCGGCCATGGTGGCTGGCAGTCTGCTGGTGCTGACCACGGGTCGGCAATACGCCGAGCGATTTACCGGTGTGTTGCCGGTGCAGGTGTTGGCTTGCCCGGTGCCTTTCCCGCGCATGATGTATTACCAGCTCTGGCACGAGCGCACCCATGCGTCCAGCGCAGGACGCTGGTTGCGGGAACAGATCAAGAGCGTCGCAGCCTCGCTGCGACGGCCTGAAGCAGAAGCGGTCGCGGCCTGAAAATGAACACACGCACATGCAGGAGATCGCTTTGACGACCCCACGGCTGCAACTCGTTGGCATCACCAAACGTTACCCCGGCGTGGTGGCCAACAACGGCGTCTCGCTGGCGGTGGAGCCCGGGCAGATCCATGCGGTGCTGGGCGAAAACGGCGCGGGCAAATCCACGCTCATGAAGATCATTTATGGCTCGGTCAAGCAAGACGAGGGGGCAGTGACGTTCAATGGTCGTCCGGTGCAGGTGCGCAACCCGCAGGAGGCCCGGGCGCTGGGCATCAGCATGGTGTTTCAGCACTTCTCGTTGTTTGACACCTTGACCGTGGCCGAGAACGTGTGGCTGGGCATTGACAAGTCGCTCACGCTCAACGAAGTGACCGCCAGCATCGACGCCACCGCCGCCGAATATGGGCTGGACATCGACCCCAAGCGCCCCGTACACACCCTCAGCGTGGGCGAGATGCAGCGGGTGGAGATCATTCGGGCGCTGCTCACCCAGCCGCAGTTGCTGATTCTGGACGAACCCACCTCGGTGTTGACGCCGCAGGCGGTGGAAAAGCTGTTTGTGGTGCTGCGCAAGCTGGCCCAGGAAGGCTGCAGCATCCTGTACATCAGCCACAAACTGCACGAGATTCGCGAGCTTTGCACGGCTTGCACCGTGTTGCGCGGTGGCCAGGTCACGGGCGTCTGCGACCCTCGGCAAGAGAGCAATGCCTCGCTTTCGCGCTTGATGATCGGTGCCGAGCCGCCCGCGTTGGGCGCCAGGGCCCTCAATGCCGGGGCCGATGTTTTGCAAGTGCAGGGCCTGAGCCTGACCAGCGACGACCCGTTTGGCACCCACCTGGACCAGATTGCCCTGACCGTTCGCGCGGGGGAGGTGGTGGGTATCGCGGGCGTTTCGGGCAATGGTCAGGGAGAGCTGCTGTTTGCGCTGTCGGGTGAAGACCGGCGCGCGCCACCCGGCAGCATCCGGCTGCTGGGTCAGGACGCGTCCCGCATGGCGCCGGGCAGGCGCCGGGCGCTTGGCTTGCACTTTGTGCCCGAGGAGCGACTGGGCCGCGGGGCGGTGCCCACCCTGTCTTTGGCTCAGAACCTGTTGCTCACCCGCCGAGATGCGGTTGGATCGGGAGGCTGGCTCCGCTTCGGGGTGCTCAAGGCGCAGGCCGAAGACATCATCGCCCGCTACAAGGTCAAGGCCAATGGGCCCGATGCGGCGGCCAAGTCGCTGTCGGGCGGCAATTTGCAGAAGTTCATCGTTGGGCGCGAGATTGAAGCCAAACCCAAGCTGCTCATCGTGAGCCAGCCCACCTGGGGCGTGGACGTGGGCGCCTCGGCCCAGATACGGGGCGAGATCCTGGCGCTGCGCGATGCCGGCTGCGCGGTGCTGGTGGTGAGCGAAGAGCTGGACGAGCTGTTCGAAATCAGCGACCGCCTGCATGTGATTGCCAAGGGGCGGCTCTCGCCCAGCCTGAACCGAGCCGATGCGACGATCGAGCAGATCGGGGAATGGATGTCTGGCCTGTGGGCCCCCGCCGCGCAAGACCAAGAGGAGATCGCCCATGCTGCGGCTTGAAGCCCGCCCCCAGCCCTCCAGGGTCTGGAGCTATGCCTCGCCGTTGCTGGCGTTAGCGATCACGGTGGTCATTGGGGTGGTGTTGTTTTTGCTGCTCGGCAAAGATCCCGTTCGTGGCCTGCAGGTGTTCTTCTGGGATCCGATCAAGAGCACCTATGCCTTGTCAGAGTTGATGATCAAGGCAACGCCTTTGATGATCATTGCCCTGGGGCTGGCATTGTGTTTTCGGTCCAACGTCTGGAACATCGGTGCCGAGGGGCAGTTTGTCATTGGTGCCATCTTTGCGGCCGGTGTGGCCCTGCAGGTGGACAGCAGCTGGGGTTGGTTGGCGGTGCCGGCGGTGTTGCTGGGTGGTGTGGTGGGAGGCATGGTCTGGGCCGGTGTGACCGCCCTGTTGCGCGACCGTTTTAATGCCAACGAGATCCTGGTCAGCCTGATGCTGGTGTACGTGGCCATCCAGATCCTCAACTACATGGTGTTTGGCCCCTGGATCGATCCCAAGGGCTTCAACATGCCGCAAACGCCGACGTTTGACCGGGCAGCGCTGGTGCCCAGGCTGTTTGAGGGACTGCGGATGAATGTGGGCGTGCTGATTGCACTGGCCGGAGTGGTGCTGATGTGGTTGTTCATGTTCCGCACCTATGCCGGCTATGGTCAGCAAGTGGGTGGCCTGGCCCCTGCTGCCGCGCGCTACGCCGGGTTTTCCTCGCGGCGCGCGCTCTGGGTGGCCCTGCTGGTCTCGGGCGGAGCGGCGGGTCTGGCGGGCGCCTTGGAGGTGGCTGGGCCGATTGGCCAACTCACACCCCACATACCGGTGGGCTACGGATTCGCCGCGATCATCGTGGCCTTTGTAGGGCGGCTGCACCCGGTGGGGATTGTTTTTTCAGCCCTGCTCATGAGCATGTTTTACATCGGTGGCGAGCTGGCGCAGTCCCGGCTGGGTCTGCCCAAGTCCATCAACGGTGTTTTCCAGGGTTTGTTGCTGTTCGCCTTGCTCGCTTGCGACACGCTCATTCAATACCGCGTCGTCCGCGGCCGCCGCAGGAGCTGAGTCATGGATGTGTTTTTTCTCAACCTGGCCACCTCTCTGAACGCGGGCACAGTGCTGGCGATCGCGGCCATGGGTCTGTTGCTCAACGAAAAGGCAGGCATCGTGAACCTCGGCGCCGAAGGCATGATGTTGTGCGCCGCCTTGGCCGGGTTCGCGGCGGTGGTACACACCGGCAGCGGCCTGGCGGGCCTGGCCGCAGGCATGCTGGCAGGCGCAGTGCTGGCGGGTGTTTTTGGTGTGCTGGTAATTTGGCTGAACACCAACCAATATGCCACCGGCCTGGCCTTGTCGCTTTTCGGGGCAGGTTTCTCGGCCTTTGCCGGCGTCATGTACACACGGGAGAACCTGTCTGACAAGATGGTCAGCGCCCCCTCGATCTGGGCCGACGTGCCCGTGATTGGGCCAGGCATGGCTCAGCTCGACGGCATGGTCTGGGTGGCCTTGGGGTTGATGTTCGGGATGATGTGGTTCTTTGACCGCACCCGGGCAGGCTTGGTGTTGCGCAGCGTGGGCGAGAACCCGGACTCCGCCCATGCGCTGGGGTACCCGGTCCGGCGCATCCGCTGGCTGGCGGTGGTAGCCGGTGGCAGCTTGTGTGGCCTGGCGGGCGCCTACCTTTCCACCGTTTACACACCCTTGTGGACCGAAGGCATGGCCGCTGGGCGCGGCTGGATTGCTCTGGCCTTGATCAGCTTTGCCACCTGGCGTCCGGCACGGGTTTTGCTTGGGGCTTATCTCTTCGGCGCCGTGACCATGATGCAGTTCTACCTTCAAGGTCGGGGCGTGCAAATCAGTGCCGAGTTCTTGACCATGCTGCCCTACCTGGCCACGATCTTCGTGTTGGTGCTGATCTCGCGCAACCCGGTTTGGATTCGTACTAACATGCCTGCTTCGATTGGCAAGCCTTTCTACCCCGGTTCCTGAATTCCCCGTTTCCGTTCCCGACAACTCCAACCCTCTGAGGTACACATGACCGACCTGAGCAAAAGATCCCTCATCAAGATGGCGGCCCTCTCCGCCCTCGCAGCAACCGCGTTGATCGGTTGCGGCAAGAAGGAGGAAGCAGCTGCTCCTGCGCCCGCTGCCGCTGCCGCACCTGTTGAAGCACCCAAGGTAACCAAGGCCGCCTGGGTCTATATCGGTCCGGTGGGCGACGCCGGTTGGTCTTTTGCGCACGATCTTGGCCGCAAGTCGGTCGAAGCCCATTTTGGTGATCAGGTGCAGACCACTGCCATCGAGTTGGTGCCTTACGGTGCGGACGCAGAGCGCGTTTTCCGAGATCTTGCCCAGCAAGGCAACGAGATCATCTTCGGCACTTCGTTCGGGTACATGGAAACCATGCTCAAAGTGGCTGCGGAGTTTCCGAACGTCAAATTCGAACACGCCACCGGCTACAAGACAGCGCCCAACATGCGCATCTACGACGCCAGCTTCTACCAAGACACCTACATGGCGGGCGTGATCGCGGGTCACATGACCAAGACCGGCAAGTTGGGTCTGGTGGGGTCCTTCCCGATTCCGGAAGTGCTGCGCAACATCAACGCTTTTGTGCTGGGAGCCCAGACGGTCAAACCTGACATTTCCCTGAGTGTGGTCTGGGTGAACAGCTGGTTCGATCCACCCAAGGAAAGCGAGGCCGCTCAGAGCCTGATCAACCAGGGTGCCGATGTGTTGCTGCAAAACACCGATTCAACGGCTGTGCTGCAAACCGCCGAGCGCAATGGCAAGTTTGCCTTTGGCTGGGACAGCGACATGAGCGCCTTTGCGCCCAGCGCACACCTGGCCTCGGCCATCGTGGATTGGGGTCCGTATTACATCCAGACCATTGAAGAGCTGCGCAACAACACTTGGGAAACCAAACGCACTGTTTGGGGCGTCAAGGAAGGCCTGAACGATCTGGTCAAGATCGCCGACTTTGTGCCCGCTGAAGCCAAGGCCAAGGTCGATGAGATCAAGGCTGGCTTCAAGTCGGGCGAGTTCGAGCCCTTCACCGGGCCGATCATGAACAACGAGGGCAAGGAAGTGTTGGCCGCAGGCGTCAAGGCCGACCGCGCCTGGCTCGATGGTGTGAACTTCTACGTCAAGGGTGTGGCGGGTAAAGTGCCGTCCAAGTAAGCTGCAACAGGCTCTCAGGGTCGGCGTGGCGAGGTCCATGTCCGGCACGGCCACCCCACCGGCGATCCGGTCGGGTGGTTTTTTCTTGGAGAAAGCCCGATGAACAAAGAATTGCAATGGTGGTGGCCGCTGGCGCTGGAGGACGATCTGGGTGCCAAGCCGCTGGCTGTCAACCTGCTGGGGCAGGCGCTTGTGCTCTGGCGCGATGCACAAGGCCAGCCCGTGCTCATGACCGACCGCTGCCCGCACCGAGGTGCCCGCCTGTCGCTGGGCACCGTTATGGGCGACCTGATTCAATGCCCCTACCATGGTTGGCGCTTTGACCCCCAAGGGGCTTGTGTGGGCATTCCCGCTTTGCCTGGCTTTTCACCGCCGTCGGGCCACAAGGCCTGCCGCCACCCGGTCATGCTGCAACACGGTCTGATCTGGGGCGCGGTTGGCGATGCGGCCCACGCGCCGCCGGCGTTGCATGGTCTGCCCCAGCGGCGATTGATCTACGGTCCGTTTGATGTGGCCACGAGCGCGCCACGCGCGGTGGAGAATTTTCTCGACACGGCGCACTTTGCTTATGTTCACCGCGGCTGGCTGGGCGAGGCCAGCCACCCCGAAGTTCCGCATTACGAGGTGACACACACCGCCGATGGCAGGCCGGTGATCGAAGCCTACAAGGCCTGGCAGCCCCGCGCCACCGCCAGTGCCACCGAGGGCGGCTGGGTGACCTACCGTTACGAGGTGCTCAGCCCTTACAGCGCGTTGCTGAGCAAGCAACCCGACGACGGCGGTCCGCAAGACAGTTACACCATCTGGGCCCGGCCCGACGCAGAAGACCATTGCCGCCTCTGGTTTGCCCAGTACACCAGCGACACCAGTTCCAGCGACGATGCGTTGCGAGACTTCCAGGTAGCCATCTTCAGCCAGGACCAGCCGGTGCTGGAATCGCAGAGCCCCAAGCGTCTGCCGGTCACCGGGGGTGAGGTGCACAGCGCGGCCGATCGGCTGAGCACCGCTTACCGCCGCTACCTGCAGCAAACCGGAGTGAGCTTCGGCGTCTGCTGAGGGCACTTCGCGCAACACTGGAGCCCCCATGAACGCCACCGAACTCGCTCGCGCCATTCCCAAAGCCGAGTTGCACATCCACATCGAGGGCTCGCTGGAGCCCGAGCTGATCTTTGAGCTGGCTGGCCGCAACGGCGTGAGCCTGCCCTATGCCAACGTGGAGGCGCTGCGCGCGGCCTATGCCTTCACCGACCTGCAGAGCTTTCTGGACATCTACTACGCCGGTGCCAGCGTCTTGCTGCAGGCGCAGGATTTCCACGACATGGCCTGGGCATACTTCCTGCGCGCCAAGGCCGACAACGTCATTCACACCGAGCTGTTCTTCGACCCGCAGACCCACACCGCGCGCGGTGTGCCCCTGGCGATGGTCATCGAGGGGCTGTCCAGTGCCTGTCGTGAAGCGGAGACCGAGCTGGGCATCAGCTCGGTGCTGATCCTCTGCTTTCTGCGACACCTGAGCGAGGAAGACGCCTTCGCCACCCTGAAGGCTGCGTTGCCTTTTCGCGAACATTTCATCGGTGTGGGCCTGGATTCCAGCGAGCTGGGGCATCCGCCGGAGAAGTTCGAGCGCGTGTTCGCGCGCTGCCGCGAACTCGGCCTGAAGGTCGTTGCGCACGCGGGCGAAGAAGGCCCGCCCGAGTACATGTGGCAGGCGATCGACCTGCTCAAGGTCCAGCGGATTGACCACGGCGTGGCCGCGCTGCAGGACCCGCTGCTCATGGCCGAGCTGGCCCACACCCGACTGCCGCTCACGGTGTGCCCCCTGTCCAATCTGAAGCTGTGTGTGGTGAACGACCTGCGCGATCACCCGCTCAAGAAGATGCTCGACGCCGGCCTGTGCGTGACCGTCAACTCGGACGACCCGGCCTACTTTGGTGGCTACATGAACGCCAACTTCGAGCAGACCACCCATGCATTGAATCTCAGCGCTGACGATGTGATCCAGCTGGCCAGGAACAGCTTTGAGGCCAGCTTCATGGGGGCAGACCGGCGCTCGGCCTGTTTGCGCAGCCTTTCGTTGGTGGCCGCGACCGCAGGGCAGGGTCGCGCGGCATGCTGAACCCACCCGCCCGTTGGCCACTGCTGGGCACCGGGGTTCTGGCCATCCTGGGCGGTTGGCTGTTCCTGATGTTGCTCGATCGGATGGGCATGGGTTGTGTGCCCCGCCATTGCTCGCTGGAGGGCCTCCGGACCGGGGCGCAGTTGTTTGTCGGGGCGGTGGCCTTGGCCGCGCTGGGTGGAACACTTCTGGCCTGGCCAGGGCGCCCGGCCGGGCCAGCGCCCCGACCACAGCGCCTGTTCACCTCACTGGCTTTCGGGCTGGTGGTGGTCATTGCCTATGTCAGCGCACGCTCCTGGTTCAACGAAATAGTGTGGGATCTGCCCGTCTCGTTCGCGGAACTGCTGAGTCTGTGTTTGCTGGTGGTGGTGGCTGGAGTGCTGGCCCGGCGAGCTCATCACCAGACACCCAGGGACGTGGTCTCGCAACAGGGACGGCTGCTGGACCTGCTGTGGTTGCTCTTGCTTTGTGTGGTGGTCGCCAGCCGCGAGCTGCCGCGCGTGGTCAACCTGTCTTCCGATCCCGACACCCACGTCTTTTTTGGCACCTTGATCGAGCGTTTTGGGGCCGTGCCGTTTCACCTGCGCGAATGGGGTCCGGGGAATTTCGACTATCCCGCAGGTTCCGGCCTGGTCCTCTTCATCTGGCACCAGTTCACCGGCCTGGACATGCGGGGACTCGTGGCTGCTTTGCCGGTGTTGTTCTCGTTTCTGGCCGCTTTGGTGGTGGTGGAGATGGTGGCCAGAGATGTGACCCGGGCGCCCCAGCGCCTGCTGCTGCAACTGGCGGCCATCACGGTGACCGCTGCAGCGTTCATGTTTCCGCTTTACAAAGAGTACTTCCATGGCGAAGGTGGCGCGCGCGTCTTGAGCGTGTTGCCGGCTGCGCTGTTGCTGGGTTTTGTGGTGGCCAGCATCCACCCCATGGGTGAAGGATGGGTCGAGCGACGGGTGCTGCCCACGCTGGCGGTGGTTGTATTGGCGCTGCTCAATCCAGCCAATGTGGTGATCCCTGCAGTGTTGCTGTGGGCATTGTTCGTGTTCAAGGGTCTCCAGGGCGAGCGCTGGATTCACCTCCCGATCATTTTTCTCACGGCCTTGATGCTGTTGCTGGCGGAGCCCTATTACCAGGTGGTGTTCGGACTCGCCGAGAAGCTGCCGTCAGAAGGGATTCTTTTTGCCGAGCGTTTCTCCGTCAAGGCCCTGCCGGTGGTTCTGGCCGACGCCTGGCGCACCTGGACTGCTGGATACGGCGAGATCCTTCGCGACATGGCGGTGTTGTTTGACGAGAAGTCCCGACCGATTTTTCTGACCGTTTTCCTGGTCCTGCTGGTGATGCTGGTGGTGTTGTACCGGGGCTGGCGCCTGAACCGGGCTGCTGCGTGGTCGGCGCTGGCTTTTCTGGGGGGCTTGTACCTGGCCCACGGGTTCGCGCGCTCGCTGCTGGACGACCAGCGCTTTTTCCTGCTGGCGCCGTACATCTTTTTCAACATGACGCAGTACAAGGCCCTGCTGCTGATCGCGATGATGGTCTTTGTCATCAAAAAGCCGCTTCGGTGGCCCCTGGGCCTGGTGTGGGCGCTGGCCGCTGCTGCTGCACTGGTGTTCTTCCAGATGCTGCAGGTCAGGGGTGTACAAGAGATGTACCTGTCTGCGCGCAAGGACTACTGCGGTGCGTTTGGCTGTTTGGCCGAAAGCGATTTTCGGCTGTTGCAGGCTTTTGAAGTCAAAGTCCGGGACGGACAGTTTCCTGCCGTGCAGGGCGTGACGCCAAAGGTGCTGTTGCCCAATGCGCCCATGCGAACCGAGCACGAGTCCTGGGTCCTGCCCGTGTCGTCCGCCCGTGTGTTGCCGCTCTACGATGTGCTTCCCGCAGCGTTCTATTACTACCGCGGCGAGCCGGACTACGGGACGGTCACCTATCAGGCGCGCGTTTGTGAACAACTGGACAGGGCCTGGTTGCGCGCGCGAAACATCGACTACATCTACCTGCCTTCCAACCGGGAGCGGGCTTGTGTGGCGGGCATGGAAGACCTGATCCAGACCGAAGAGGTGGTACTGCAGGAGGGCCAAGCCTATCTCCTGAAATTCCGGTGATTCCCTCCTTGGTCCCGGTCCTTGAGGCGGGTTGGGGCGTGGCCTGCCGGTCTGGGCTGAACCGGTAAAATCGTGACCATCGAGCCGGTGCTTCCCCGGCTCGTTCCATTTGGTCCAACGGAAGCCATGTAGAGGAACACCATGTACAAAAACCTCGCTGCCGCTTTCGCGGCCGCCTGTTTTTTATCGCCCGCCATCGCCCAACCCAAGCCGCCTCTG
The DNA here is from genome assembly GCA_036746335.1 of Hydrogenophaga sp. GTDB lineage: Bacteria > Pseudomonadota > Gammaproteobacteria > Burkholderiales > Burkholderiaceae_C > Hydrogenophaga. Next base: position 10,124 of record DAIOEI010000028.1, read on the forward strand.
AAGGTCGGCTTTGTGTACGTTGCGCCCTTGACAGAAACCGGCTGGGTCCGCCAGCACGATCAGGGACGCCTGGCGGTGGAGGCTGCGCTGCCGGGCCAGGTTAAAACCACCTATGTCGAGAACGTGGCCGAAGGCCCGGATGCCGAGCGGGTGATCCGCGATCTGGCCATGCAGGGGCACCAGATCATCTTCACGCCCAGCTTTGGATACATGGAACCCACACTCAAGGTGGCGCGCGAGTTTCCTGGCGTGAAGTTCGAGTCGGTCACCGGTTACAAGACCGCGCCCAACGTGGCCGCGTCCAATGCGCGCTACTACCAGGGCCGATACCTTGCGGGCATTGCGGCCGGGCGCATGGTTACCCAGGCCGGGTATGTGGCCGGGTTCCCGATCCCGGAAGTGATCCAGGGCATCAACGCCTTCACGCTGGGCATGCGCTCGGTCAACCCCCAGGCCACGCTGCGCGTGGTGTTCCTGGGCGAATGGTTCAACCCGCCGCGCGAGCGCGACGCGGCCATGAGCCTCATCAACCAGGGCGCCGAGGTGCTGGCGTTTCACACCGGCTCCAACGCGGTCATGGTGGCTGCGCAGGAGCGCGGCAAGCTGGCGGTGGCCTACCACTCCGACATGCGCAGAGTGGCGCCCGATGCACAGGTCGTGGCAGTGACCCACCAGTGGGGTGACTACTACACCGAGCGCGTCAGGGCGGTGCTGGACGGCCGCTGGAAGAGCGGACAAATCTGGGGGGGAGTACGCGAAGGCATGATCCGCGTGGACGGTTTTGGCCCTCGGGTGCCGGCCGCGGTGCAGGCCGAGGTGATGGCCCGCCAGAACGACATGGCTGCTGGTCGCTTGAGCGTGTTTTCAGGTGGTCCTATCGGTGTCAAAGACAACGAGGGCCAAACCGTGATCAGCGCTGGGCAGGTACTGGACGATGTCACCATTCTCACCATGAACTGGTTTGTTGAGGGCGTGATCGGCAAGATCCGGCGGTAAACCCCGCGCCGATGTGATCAGCCGCATGCAAGAAGCCTGCAGGGGTCATACGGCGCCTATTTGGAAGGCGGTATACAAAACCGGCTCCCGGCGGCTAAGCTTGAGGTCCCATGAAAGCCTGCCGCGCCGCCCTTTTGCGATTCGAAGACAACCAGCAAGCGCTGTATGAAAGCGACGGCTTGCTGGTCACTGGCCCGGACGCCGCAGGCCGACAGGTCGTGCGCGCTGCCGGTAACTACAGCGCACTGATCGACCGCTTTGCTGGCGTGGCGGTGGAAGACCTGCGCGGTAAGCTGATCGCGCCGGGTTTTGTGGATATGCATGTGCATTACCCGCAGACCGACGTGATCGGCGCGCCCGCCGCCGGCCTGCTGCCCTGGCTGGAGAACTACACCTTTCCACACGAGAGCCGCTTTGGCGACAAAGCCTATGCGCGCGGCGTGGCCGAGTTTTTCTTTGACGAACTGGTGCGCCACGGCGTCACCACAGCGCTGACGTTTGCCACTTCGCACCCGGTCTCGGTGGACGCGGCCTTCGAGGCGGCGCAAGCGCGCGGCCTGCGCTTCATCACCGGCAAAGTGCTGCAGGACCGCCACAGCCCGGATGGCGTGCGTGACCAGACCGAACAAAGCCTGATCGATACCGAGGAATTGATTCGGCGCTGGCATGGCGTGGACCGGCTGGGCTATGCCATCACGCCGCGTTTTGCGCCCACCAGCAGCGACGCTCAGCTGCGCGGCGCGGGCGAGCTGGCAGCGCAATACAGCGACGCGTGGATCCAGTCCCATGTGGCGGAGAACCGCGATGAGGTGCAATGGGTGGCCGAGTTGTACCCGCAGGCGCGCAGTTACCTGGGGGTGTACGCCGACTTCGGCCTGCTGCGAGAGCGTGCCATCTATGCGCACTGCATCCACCTCGATGCGAGCGACCGCGCGCTGATGCGAGAGACCGGTACGGCAGCCGCCGTCAGCCCCACGAGCAATCTGTTTCTGGGCAGCGGCTTTTTTGACTACG
>DAIOEI010000029.1:0-11944 GCA_036746335.1 Hydrogenophaga sp.
AGCGCCAGGCGTTTGGCATCGGCCAGGCGCAACATTTCCGGCGTGGGTTCTTTGCTGGGAACGGGAAGGCTCGGGCGTTCGGGTTGTTCGTCCAGCATGGCGTTGAGCTTGGGCTCTGCCGGAGGCAGGGCAGCCGGCGCTTTCATCAGTTTCAGGCCAGGGCGAACCATGCCCAGCAAGACCAGCAGCCCCATGCCCACCATGGCCAGAGGCCAGGCCAGTTGACCGGCCAGCTCCTGGTTTTGAGCTTGCATCCACCAGGCCACAGGCGTCTGTTCAACCGGCTTGCTGATGTTGAACACTGCGTTGACCACATTCACCGAATCGCCGCGGTCCCGGTTGAAGCCGATGGTCTCGCGCACCAGTGCGGTCATCTGTTCGAGCTGCTCTGGCGGAATGGCCACCGGCACCTCTTTGCCTGTGCGGTCGACGCTGGTGCGGTGGTTGACCACAACGGCAGCCGAAAGCCGGCGTATGGTGCCACTGGCCTCCCGCACCACCCGTACGGTTCGGTCAACTTCATAGTTCACCACCGACTCGCGGCGCAAAGCGCCAGGCTTGTCGGTGTTGCCTGCAGCAGCCAGCGGAGCGGCCTCGCCATTGATCGGTGCACCACCGGCCGCCGGTGGCTGGTTGGTGACCGCACCGGGCACGCCTGCCGGCTGCTGGGTGGGCGGCGTGCCATCTTCCACGGTCTGCATGCTGCGCACCGAACCCGATTCGGCTGCCTGGTTGGGGCGGTGCTGCTCCGAAGTGGACTCGGCGAGCGAAAAGTCCATGTCGGCGCTGACCTGGGCCTTGACATTGCCCACACCCACCAGCGGCTCGATCATGTCCAGAATGCGCCGGGTGTACATCTGCTCGATCTGCTGGGTGTACTGCAGCTTCTGCAGGTCGGCGCCTTGAGAGCTGCCTTCCGGGGTGGCTGAGAGCAGTGCACCCGCGTCATCCACCACACTCACCGCCTTGGGATTCATCTCTGGCACGCTGGAGGCCACCAGGTGCACGATGCCAGCCACCTGGGACTTGTCCAGCGTGCGGCCAGGGTGGAGCGTGAGCAAAACCGAGGCGCTGGGTTTTTGCTGTTCGCGAAAGAAGCCGTTCTGGTTCGGCAGGGCCAGATGCACCCGTGCTGCCTGCACCGAGGAAAGCGACTGGATCGAGCGGGTGAGCTCACCTTCGAGGCCGCGCTGGAAAGTCAGACGCTCCTGGAACTGCGTCATGCCAAAGCGGTTGGCTTCCATCAGCTCGAAGCCGTTCACCGTGCCCTTGGGCAGGCCCAGCGAGGCCAGTCTCAAACGGGTGTCGTGCACCTTGTCTGCTGGCACCATGATGGCGCCGCCGCCCTCGGTGTGCTTGTACGGCACATTCATCTGCGTCAACTGGGCGACGATGGCGCCGCCATCGCGGTCGTTCAGGCTCGTGTAGAGCACCCGCCACTCGGTTTGCCGCCCCATGAAGAAAAGCGCCAGAGCCAGTGCCAGCAGCGCCACGGCCCCAATGGCCAGCCGGGTTTTCTGCGTGTTGTCCATGCGTGCCAACCCGGCGCCAAAGGCGTTGCGGCTGATCGGCTGGAGATCCATTTCTGCGACGGTGGTGCTCATGACAGGGCAGGGGAGTTCGGTCCATCGGGGGAAATTGCCCCCGCTTGCGTTCGATTATTCGGTTCGCCCGGGATTCCATAGCGGCAAAAAGGCCCTGGTTTGTCCCCTTATTCCCCCGGCATCCGTGTGTCCGTCTGCCTAGGATCAAAGCCTGCCCGTTCTGTGTAGAAGGACACTGCCATGGATCTGAGAATCGCCCCCCTGTCAAGCCAGGCTTTGAGCCCGGTGGGCCAGCTCAAGCGCCCGGTATCGGCCGCTGGTCTTGCCGGAGCTGGTGGCGTGACCAGCGGCTTCGCCGACAACTTCAAAACCGCGCTCCAGAGCGTGAGCGCAGCGCAAAACGAAGCCAGTCGCCTGCAGACCGAGACCCAGATGGGCAACCCCAAGGTCAGCCTCGAAGAAACCATGGTGGCCATGCAGAAGTCGCAAATTGGCTTTCAGGCCGCCTTGCATGTGCGCAACCGCATGGTCTCGGCCTACACCGACATCATGAACATGTCGGTGTAAAAAAACCCGCTTGCTGGCGGGTTTTCAGAAGTCAGTGCAGCGAGGCACCCTGGGTATCCAGCATCAATGACAGGTCACTGAGCCAAGGCTCGGCCAGGTTGCGGATTTCGGCATCGGTGCGCAGGATGCGCTTCATGATCTGGGTCTTCTGCTGGCGCTCTTCGGGGGCCAACTTCAGGGTGCGAGATTTGCTGCGCAGCTGGGCGATCAACACCGCGCAGGTGCCTTCCAGGTGCATCACCTGATCCCAGTTTTCTGTCTTTGCCGCTTCCAGCATCTTCTGGCTGGCGTTTTCGATGGCTTTGTAATAGTCCAACAAACTGTGCTCCATGATCAGGCTCCTTGGCCCGCTACTGGTTGCAAATAGGCCACGCCTGGACCCCGGATGGCTTTCCAGGACTGTGCGACCGGCTCGATGAGTTGCGCAACTTCCTCCAGGGCCTTGGCGTCGTTGCGCAGGTTGGCCTGCGTCAGTCTCAAAATGCTGTAGTCGTACAGTTGGTTCAGATTGGCCGCCACCTCGCCGCCTTCGCGCAGGTTCAGCCCAGCTTTGAGGCCTTCTTCAAGGATGCGCACCGCTTTGCCCAAGGCAGCGCCCTTGCTGGCCACGTCTTTGCGCAGCAGCGCGCCGTTGGCCTGTGCAATGGCCTGCAGCAGCGCATCAAACAGCAAACCCACCAACGTATGCGGGTCTGCTCCCTGAACGATGGTCTCGGCGCCGATGCGTTTGTAAGCGGCTGCAGCACGGGAGTTGACAGAGGTAAACATGGTGTCGGTTCCTTGAATCTGATGCCTTTTTGTATCGGCATCCGCGTCTTGGACTGTAGGTTCAAAGAGCGACATTTGTGGTCTGCCAGTAAGCGTGTTCGGTACGGTTGGCCAGAGACAGGCGGGAGCAACTTCGGTTGTCAAAGCAGTATCAACGCCCAAGCTGCGCAGCTTCACTGACCGCTCTTGTTCCAGAGCGTGATCTGCTGGCTGACAAAGGCGCTCAAGCCGTTGAGCTTGCCCACGGCTGCATCCATGGCGTTGTACTGGGCAAGCAGGCGCAACTCCGAACGGGCGGCGCGTTCGTTGACGCGCTCCTGCTCTCGCTCGTTGCGCTGAATCGAGGCCTGAATGGCACTGGTCTTGTTGTTCACCAGGCCATCGGCTGCGTTCAGGCCGTCGGCAAAGGTCTTGATCTTCAGTCCGAAGCCGCTGTCGGTAGGACCAGTGCCAGCTGCCGTGAACAATGCCTTGAGTCCATCCAGATTGCCCATCGCAGCGTCGAGCTTGCTGCTGTCAATCTCCAGCTTGCCACCGGTTTTTAACTCGATTCCCACGTCAGAGAGCCTTGCGTAGGGTGCGGCATCGCTGACCGAGCGCATCATGCTACGCAGTGCATTCTGCAGCCCCACAGCTGTGGCGTCGCCCTGCAGCGCTCCTGCCGTTTTCGTGGAGGGGTCGTAGCGGGTGGCGTTGGCCAGCGTGGTGTTGAGTGTGTTGTATGCGTCCACGAAACCCTGGATGTTCTGGCGAAATACCTCGCTATCGGCTTGGACATCGATCTCTACTGCAGCGGTAGTGACCTGGCTGAGCTGGATCGTCAGGCCTTGCAAGGTGTCATCCAATCGGTTGCTGGGCGAGGTGATGGTCACGTTGTTGATGGTGGCCACGGCGTTCTCGCCGGCTTGGGATCGCGTCATGCTATTGGGATTGCCAAGGTCAAAAGCCAGCCGAGACAGGCCACTGTCGTCGGTATCTGTGCCGTCGTTGTCTGCCACCGAGATGCGAAAGCCGTTCTCTTCGCCGGTTTCCTTGGAACGCATCAGCAGCCGTTCGCCCGAAGCGTCTTTGAGCACCGTTGCACTGACCCCGGCGTCAGACTCGTTGATTTTGGCTGCAATGGCGGAGAGAGAGTCTTCCCCCGCCAGGATGTCGATGGTCACAGCACTGGTGCTGCCAGCATTGAAAGTGCTGCCATCCCAAGCGCCCAGCTCGATGGTCAAGCTGCCCGTCCCCATGGCAGTACCAGCAGCGACGGCGCTGGATGCTGTGGACTGCGCTTTCGCAAGGTTGGATACCTGCATCGTCACAGAGGTCGCAGGCGCACCGGCGGCAGCGGTGACACCGATCGCGCTCGCGTTCGATGAACTGGCTGTGACTGCGTTCCATCCGCCAGAGGTGGACAACTTGGCTGCAGCGTCACCGAGTGCTGCCACCTGTGATTTGATCGTGCCGAAAGTGGAAAGCCGGGTTTGAAACGAACTCGCCTGGGTCTGGAGTTGTTTGAGGGGAGCTTTTTCCAGAGCGACCAGTTGCGAAACGATGCTCTTGATGTCCAGTCCGGATGCAATGCCGGGTGCTGAGATGGTGGTCATGGAATGCTCTCCTGAGGCAGGATGGACGGACCACACGCACAACGCATGCGGTCGGTGCATCCCCCGAATGGGGATGCGGCGGGATGGCCTGGACCACCACCGCCGCTGAGCCGGGCCCGCAAGCCTGGCAGAAGTTCAGGCTGTATCAGCGCAGCAGACTCAGCACACCCTGTGGCAACTGGTTGGCCTGGGCAATCATGGCGGTACCAGCCTGTTGAAGGATCTGGCCGCGCGAGAGGTTGGCCGTTTCCACTGCGAAGTCGGCGTCCATGATGCGGCCACGCGAGGCGGCCTGGTTTTCGGCGGAAACCTGCAAATTGGAGATCACGGTATCAAAGCGATTCTGAACAGCGCCAAAACCAGCACGGGCCGTGGTCACTGCGGTGATCGCTGTATCCAACGCCGTCATGGCAGCACGTGCGCTAGATGCTGTGGTGCCAAGCGTCGCTGAGGCACCTTGCGTGGTGCCCATGCCCGTGCGGATGTTGGTGGTGGTTACCGTGATTTGGTTGTCTGCAGCGGTGTTGGCGCCGATCTGGAAAGTGAATGCTCCAGCCGTGCCGCCAGAACCTGTCAGGAGCTTTTGCCCGTTGAACTCGGTGCTGGTGATGACGCGCAGGTTCTCTGCAGCAAGCGCTTGATACTCGGTATTGAGCGCTGCGCGGTCGCTGGTTCCGTTGGTGTCGTTGGCAGATTGCACCGCCAGTTCCCGCATGCGTTGGAGATTTTCGCCGATTTTGCCCAGGGATCCTTCAGCGGTTTGAGCCAGGGAAATGCCGTCGTTGGCGTTGCGGATGGCAACGTTCATGCCTTTGACCTGGGCGTTCATGCGCTCGGCGATGGCCAGGCCTGCTGAGTCATCTTTCGCACTGTTGACGCGCAGACCTGAAGACAGGCGCTGCATGGAAGTTGCCAGTGCTCCGGTGGACCCGGCCAGGTTGCGCTGGGCATTGAGGGACATCACATTGGTGTTGATGGTGCTCATCATTAACTCCTAAAAAATTGAACAAAAGGTAATCCGGCATCGCTGCCCATCTCAGCGGCTCGCCTCTCGGCTGACCGCCCTGACCGGTGGCTGAAGTGCGTGCCGGTCGGCCCCTGGGCCGCTGACCGTCTCGCCGCTTTTGCTTGCCGGACGACGAACCTTTCTAGAAGTTCGTTGAGTTCTATTTCGGTGGCCCGGGGATATTCTTTAGTGCCCAGCTACCACAAATCACCGAAAAAAGCACGATTTCGGTTGCGCATTTCGTGGCTTCGCCCGCTGGGGTTTTCAAGCATGCAGCCAACCTTGCCGGGTGTATCGGCAGCCGCTTGTGGAACTTCAATCGTCAGCGCCGGGTGCTTTGGAGGGCGCTTGGCACCCCACACTGCGCGATCCCAATGAATACCTGTGTTGTAGGAAAAACCCCGACAAGGTGGGCGTGAGGCGCTGACAGCTCAAACAGCCATTCGCCGATTCAAGTTTTTTGCCCCGCCGACACAATTACTCACATCAGGTCAACAGATGTAAGCACACCGCTTCATCGCTGGCCGGGAACCGCAAGGAGCATGACATGGACAACGAACAACTCTTGGCCGAGATCCGCGAAGCCAACCTGACCTACCTGATGCTGGCTCAGAACCTGATCCGCAAAGACCGCGCTGAAGCGCTGTTCCGCCTGGGTATCTCGGAAGAAGCTGCCGACCTGCTGGGCATGCTCACCACCGCCCAGTTGCTCAAGATTGCTTCGAGCAACATGCTGCTGTGCCGCTTCCGCGTGGACGACGACCTGGTCTGGAACCTGCTGACCAGCCACAACGTCAAGAAAGTGGACAACAGCACCACTACCCAGTTGCACGCCAGCATTCTGATGGCAGGGCGGTTCGCGGAATCGATGGCGGCGCACTGAGCGCAGTCAAACTGACCCCCCCCCGCGCCGCCTGCGGCGTCACCCCCCAGGGGGCGGTGCTGGAGGCCCGGCGAAGCCGGTTCCTCGGCGCCCTGGGTTCACAGTCATCTCTTCTTTCGGAGTTTTTCATGACCACCGCAAAAAGTATTCTGAACGAGTCGCGTGACATCGAGCGCGCGGTGGCTTTGATTCAGCTGGGCGCCCGCCTGCAGGTACTGGAGTACGAAACCAGTTTGTCGTACGAGCGGCTGTTGCGTCTTTATAAAGAAGTGGCGGGCAAGTCGCCCTCCAAAGGGCAGTTGCCGTTTTCCACCGACTGGTTCCTGACCTGGCAGCCGAACATCCATGCCTCGCTGTTCCTGAACATCCACGAGTACCTGTCCAAGACCAGTGAACTCGAAGAGATCGACACAGTGATCAAGGCGTTCCGGCTCTATACCGAGCAGATGCAGGCCAGCGCCATCGAGCCTCTGCTGTCTGTCACGCGGGCCTGGCGCCTGGTGAAATTTGTCGACAGCGGCATGCTGACACTGACCAAGTGCTCTTGCTGCGGTGGCCATTTTGTGACGGAGCCCTACGAGAACGCCAAACACTTCACATGTGGCCTCTGCCAGCCCCCGGCGCGCGCGGGCAAAGGCAGTGCCAGTGGCGGGCTGCGTTTGCACTGATGGGCGGCCGCAGCTCTGCGGTCAAAACGGGAAAAGGACCCCTCGCCGGGTCCTTTTCCCGTTTATGCATCTGTCCATTCGACCCTAGAGTTGGCCGATAGAAAAGCTTGAGTCACTGGTCGCGCCGTTTGAGCGTGGTCACCCCTTGTTTTGAGGTCGCCAGCATGTTAGTCATCATCGGTTGGGTTTTTGCGCTGGTGTGCGTCTTCGGCGTGTACATCGCGCACGGCGGCAACATCCAGATCATTCTCACGGCGCTGCCCTGGGAGATGGCCATGATCGGCGGCGGTACCCTGGGCGCGTTTTTGGTCAGCAACCAGATGACCGTGATCAAGGCAACACTGGCCGGTGTGGGCAGTTGCTTCAAAGGCAGCAAGTACACGAAGGCACGCTACCTGGAGTTGCTGGCCCTGCAGTTCGACATTTTGCAGAAGGCCCGCAAGGAAGGCCTGATGGCGATCGAGCAGGATGTCGAGAACCCCGACCAGTCACCGATTTTCAAGAAGTATCCGACGGTCGGCAGCGACCACCATGTGGTCGAGTTCATCACCGACTACCTGCGCATGATGGTCTCGGGCAACCTGAATGCCCACGAGATCGAGTCGCTCATGGACGCCGAAATTGAAACGCACCACCAGGAGGCCCACGCGCCGGTGGCGGCGATCCAGCGGGTGGCCGGCGGCTTGCCGGCTTTCGGTATCGTGGCCGCCGTGTTGGGGGTGATCAAGACCATGGCATCGGTGGGTTCGCCGCCTGCCGTGCTCGGCGCGATGATCGGCTCGGCCTTGGTGGGCACATTCCTGGGCATCTTTCTGGCCTACGCATTTGCCGAGCCGCTGGCCGGCTTGCTGGAGCAGAAAGTTGAGGAGAGCAGCAAGGAGTTCCAGTGCATCAAGACCACGCTTCTGGCCTCCATGCAGGGTTATGCCCCAGCGACGGCCATCGAGTTCGGTCGCAAGGTGCTCCTGTCGACTGTGCGCCCCAGCTTCTCCGAGCTGGAGGGTCATGTGAAAGGGAAGAAGTGATGTCGATCCTGTGGCCTGAATCGGCGCTTGCCTCGCTGGCGCCCGCAGCGGTGCAGTGGGCGGGGGCCTGACATGGCAGAAGGCAACAAACTCCAGCCGATCATCGTCAAGCGGATCAAGAAGGGCGGGCATGCCGCCCATGGCGGTGCCTGGAAGATCGCCTACGCCGACTTTGTGACGGCCATGATGGCTTTCTTTTTGCTCATGTGGCTGCTGGGCTCCACCTCCGCTGGCGACCTGCAGGGCATTGCTTCGTATTTCCAGAACCCGGTCAAGGTCTCGCTGATGGGGGGGGATGGCACGGGCAACAGCGACAGCATCCTGCCCGGCGGCGGGCGCGATCTGAGCCAGTCTGCCGGCCAGGTGGACGGCGGCGACGCAGAGCGTGCGGCCAAACTCATGGGTGCGCAAATGGCGCGGGCCGAACTGGCCCGGCAAGACGGTTTGCGCATCGACGCCTTGCAGAAGAAGATCGTCGATGTGGTGGAAAACAGCCCTGCGCTGCAGGAGTTCACCTCGCAGATCCAGCTGGAGCGCACGCCCGACGGCTTGAAGATCCAGATCGTGGATGACCAGAACCGGCCCATGTTCGACGTGGGCAGCGCCCTGGTCAAGCCGTACATGCGCGATATCCTGCGGGCCATTGGCGGCACGCTGGTGGATGTGGAGAACCGCATTGCCATTGCCGGCCACACCGACGCCACACCCTACGGCAGCGGTGACCGTGGATACAGCAACTGGGAGCTGTCCTCCGACCGGGCCAATGCGTCGCGGCGCGAGCTGGTCCAGGGCGGCCTGCCCGACAACAGGCTGGCGCGCGTCGAGGGGCTGGCCTCCAGCCGCTTGCTGCGGCCCGAGACGCCCAACGCGCCCATCAACCGGCGCATCAGCATTCTGGTGATGACGCGGGAGGCGGAGGCGCGCATGGAGCCCAACGAGCTGGTGCCCGTACCGACCATCAACGAGACTGCCGCTTCGCCACAGCGCCCGGCGCCAACCCGGGTGGACCCAGCGGTGAGCCCGGCAGCGCCTGCTTCGGCGCCATCCCCCGGGGCGGCAGCCGCACCCTCACGGCCGGTGGCAGCACCAGTTCTGCGCCCGCTGGGCCTGCCCGACCTACAGAATCTGGCCGAAGTGCCGAAACCTCGTGAAGAGGTTGGCAGCGGCAAACCCCGCTGATCCCCATTCTCTTCCCCGCCCTCCGGAGGCATCCATGTCCACTCCCATGAAATTTCTGATCGTCGACGACTTCTCCACCATGCGCCGCATTGTGCGCAACCTGCTCAAGGAAATTGGTCATACCGACGCCGACGAAGCCGAGGATGGCGCCATCGCCCTGAACAAGCTTCGCAATGGCAGCTTCAATTTTGTGGTGAGCGACATCAACATGCCCAACATGAACGGGTTTCAATTGCTGGCCGAGATCAAGAAGGACGATGCACTCAAGCACCTGCCGGTGCTGATGGTGACGGCGGAGGCGCGCAAGGAAGACATCGTCATGGCGGCTCAAAACGGCGCAGCCGGCTACATCGTCAAGCCTTTTACCAAGGCCACGCTGGAAGACAAGCTGACCAACATCTTCAAGAAAATGGGCCTCTGAGCCTGCAGGGGACTTCGAATGAGCATGAACGAAAACCGGTCGCCAGGGCAACCTGAAATGTTTCAGCAACTGGGCACCATCACCCGCCAGTTGCACGACGCACTCAAGGAGCTGGGCTATACCGACAAGCTCAAGGGCACGGTGGATCAATTGCCTGATGCGCAAAGCCGGCTGTCGTACATCGCCCGCTTGACCGGTGAAGCGGCCGAGAAAGTGCTCAACCATGTCGAAGCCGCCAAGCTGGAACAAGCCCAGATCAACCGCCGTGGGCGCCAGTTGGTGGACTCCATCAGCACCGTGCCAGGTTTGGCCAAGGCCATGCCCGAGTTGCTCAAATGGTCCAACGAAGTGGTGCAGCACAGCGAGAAGTCTGATCAGCGCCTGACCGAAATCATGATGGCGCAGGATTTCCACGACCTCACCGGTCAGGTCATCAACCGGGTGGTTCAACTGGCTGCCACCATCGAGGAACAGTTGCTGGCATTGCTGCTGCAATCAGCACCCACAGGTCAGCCAGGACAGGACAAGGTCTACGAACTTGAAGGCCCGGTGGTCAAGCCCGAAGGTCGAACCGATGTGGTCAACGACCAGCAGCAAGTGGACGATTTGCTGGCCAGCCTGGGGTTCTGAGTCGGAAGGCCTTGCCCACTGCCCGCAAAAAAGCGCGGTCAGACCGGCCTTTATTCCCCCTTCGTCTTCCTTCCTGACTTCCACAATCTGATGCATCCACCCGATGTGTCAGATCCATGTCTTCCTCCACCCAGGACAAGAACCTACCCGCCACCGCGCAGCGCCTGAAAAAAGCGCGTGACGACGGGCAGGTCGCGCGCTCCAAAGACTTGTCGAACCTGGCGGTGCTGGGCGGTGGAGCGGCCGTTTTGTTGGTGCTGATCCCCCTCGGACTGGACCAGTTGCGCCTGAGCATGCAGCGCCAGTTCCGGTTTGATGAAGCCAGCCTGCAACACCCCCAGGAAGTGACCGAGCGCCTGACGGCGCTCTTTGGCCAAGGCTTTCTCATTTACCTTCCGCTGGGCGTGATGGGTCTGGCCATTTCGCTGCTGGTGGCCTTTGCTTCCGGCAGCTGGGCCCTGAGCACCAAGCCCATGACGCCCGATCTGAAGCGGCTGAGCCTGTTCGCGGGCCTGGGTCGGCTGTTCTCCAAGCAGCAATTGGTGGAGACCATCAAGCTCAGCGCCATCACTGTGGTGCTGGGTTTTGTGGCCTGGAAATTTCTGTCGGGTCATGTGCAGCCGTTCACCACCTTGCTGCTGCTGCCGCTGGAGGGCGCTCTGGCGCAGTTGGGGATCTGGCTGGGTCTGGGGGTCGGCCTGCTGCTGCTGGTGCTGGCGGTTGTAGCGGCCATCGATTTCCCGATCCAGAAGCTGCTGCACAAACACCAGTTGCGCATGTCGCACGAAGAAGTGAAGCGGGAGCACAAAGAAAGCGATGGCGATCCGCACATGAAGGGGCGCCGCCGCCGCCGCCAGCGCGAGCTGGCACAGCGGTCGAGCGTGATGGCAGTGCCGCGTGCCGATCTGGTGGTCATGAACCCGACCCACTATGCGGTGGCCATCCAGTACGACGACGCCACCATGAATGCACCCCGCGTGATTGCCAAGGGTGCCGATCTGATTGCCATGAAGATCCGTGACGTGGCCAAGGCACACGACATCCCGGTGCTGCAGTCGCCGATGCTGGCGCGTGCGCTGTATGCCCATGCCGAAATCGACGACGAGATTCCGTCAGCCCTCTACACCGCCGTCGCCCAGGTGCTGGCCTATGTGTACCAGCTCAAGGCTGCCATGGCCGGACGCGGTGCCATGCCTCGCCAAATGCCCACCCCCGAGGTGCCGCCCGAGCTGGACCCCCATTTCCGACCGCGCGCCGGCGCCAGCGGCGCTGCGCAAACGCGCGCCTGAGCAATTCGCCGAGAGTGACTGAATGAACGCCCAACTGCAGTTCCTGCAACGCTGGTTTGGCCGCTATGCCGGCCTGGCCCACGGCCTGGCCGCGCCCATGCTGGTGGTGATCGTGTTGTCGATGATGGTGTTGCCGCTGGCTCCCTGGCTGCTGGACACCTTCTTCACACTCAACATCGCTCTCGCGCTCATGGTGATGATGGTGGCCGCATACATGCGGCGGCCACTGGACTTCTCGGTCTTCCCCACCGTGCTGCTGTTGACGACTTTGCTGCGCCTGTCGCTCAACGTGGCCTCCACCCGCGTGGTGCTGATGGAAGGCCACACCGGGCCTGGAGCGGCTGGTGCGGTGATCGAGGCCTTTGGCAC
>DAIOEI010000030.1:0-11854 GCA_036746335.1 Hydrogenophaga sp.
GCCACGTTCTTGTTGGTCCAGTCCATTTCGGACACGTGCACCAGACCTTCGATGCCTGGCTCCAGCTCGACGAACGCGCCGTAGTCGGCGATGTTGGTGATCTTGCCGAACATGCGAGTGCTCTGCGGGTAGCGGCGAGCCACGCCCATCCAGGGGTCGTCGCCCATCTGCTTCAGACCCAGCGAGACGCGGTGCTTCTCGGTGTCGAACTTCAGGATCTTGGCGGTGATTTCCTGACCGGCCGTCACCACTTCGCTGGGGTGACGCACACGGCGCCAGGCCATGTCGGTGATGTGCAGCAGGCCGTCAATACCGCCCAGGTCCACGAACGCACCGTATTCGGTGATGTTCTTGACCACGCCGTGAACAATGGCGCCTTCTTTCAGCGTGTCCATCAGCTTGGCGCGCTCTTCGCCCATGGAGGCTTCCACCACGGCGCGGCGGCTCAGCACCACGTTGTTGCGCTTGCGGTCGAGCTTGATGACCTTGAATTCCAGGGTCTTGTTTTCGTAAGGCGTGAGATCCTTGGTGGGACGGCTGTCCACCAGCGAACCGGGCAGGAAGGCGCTGATGCCGTTGACCATGACCTTGAGGCCGCCCTTGACCTTGGCCGAGGTGGTGCCGGTGACAAATTCGCCGGATTCCAGGGCCTTTTCCAGAGCCATCCACGAGGCCAGGCGCTTGGCCTTGTCGCGCGAGAGCAGGGTATCGCCAAAGCCGTTTTCGACCGAGTCGATGGCCACCGACACGAAGTCGCCGACCTGTACTTCGAGTTCGCCCAGGTCGTTCTTGAATTCGGCCAGCGGCACATAGGCTTCCGATTTCAGACCGGCGTTGACCACCACGTGGCTGTGTTCAATGCGAACGACTTCGGCGGTGATGACTTCGCCCGAGCGCATTTCAGCGCGTTTGAGGGATTCTTCGAACAGGGCGGCAAAAGATTCAGACATGAGATTTCCTAGGACCGGACAGCGTCGGGCGCAGCACAGCAGCGGCTGGCACGGGTGATCGACGGGTGGACGGTGTTTCAAGTGCAGTGCGAAGCACTGCGGGTTTGGTTTCAAGAACCATTGGGCCTGCGGGTGGAGAAACCCGGCGGGGCCTTCTGGGCCAGTGTGGTGTGCTCAGTTCCCCAAGAACACCGTTTTGCCTTGCCACCAGCTCAGGACTTGTTGCACCGATGCTTCGATGCCCATGTCCGAGTTGTCCAGTTGCTTGGCATCTTCGGCGGGCTTCAAGGGAGCGACAGCTCGGGTGATATCCCGCTCGTCTCGCATTTTGAGGTCCGCCAAAAGAGAGTCGATGTTAGCAGAATTTCCTTTTGAAATCAATTGCTTATAGCGACGCTGGGCGCGCTGCTCGGCGCTGGCTGTCAGATAGACCTTCAGCGCTGCATCGGGAAAGACCACCGTGCCCATGTCACGACCGTCAGCGACCAGGCCTGGCAGGCGCCGAAAACCCAGTTGCAGGCCGTGCAGCGCCCGACGAACCGCCGGATGGCGAGACACTTGCGAAGCCATACCGCCGGTCGATTCCAGTCGCAAAGGGTCGGTGATGTCGCGACCAGCCAGAAAAACACGTTGTCCTTGAAAGCTCACCGGTAGCTGCTGGGCCAGGTCGGCCACGGCGGCCTCATCGTCCAGGTTGACGCCAGCGTCCTGCGCGGCAAGTGCAGTGGCTCTGTACAGAGCGCCGGAATCGAGCAGGTGATAGCCCAGACGCTGAGCCACTTCGCTGGCCAGGGTGCCTTTGCCAGAAGCCGTGGGGCCGTCGATACAGATCACCGGGATCACCTCTGCGGCGGCTTCGCAGAGTTCAAACAGGGTCTCGAAGTAATCCGGGAAGGTTTTGGCGACACATTTGGGGTCTTCGATGCGCACGGGCACAGCCGCTGCGTTGAAGCTGGCGAGTGAAAAACACATCGCGACACGGTGATCGTCATAGGTATGAATGCTGCCGGGTTGCCAGACCTCAGGCGGCGTGATGCGGATGAAGTCCGCACCTTCTTCGACTTGCGCGCCAAGCTTGCGGCTTTCGTTTGCCATGGCCCGTATGCGGTCGGTTTCCTTGACGCGCCAGCTGGCGATGTTGCGCAAGGTGGAGCAGCCGTCAGCGTAGAGAGCCATCACGGCCAGTGTCATGGCAGCGTCGGGTATGTGGTTGCAGTCCAGGTCGATGGCCTTGAGCGGCCAGGCGCCTCGGCGGATATGCAAGCGGTTGGCCTCCCCGGTGATGTCTGCGCCCATGAGCCGAGCTGCCTCGACGAAGCGGATATCGCCCTGAATGCTGGACAGACCCAGGCCTTCAATGGTGATGCCGTCGGCTCCTGCCCGGGCCGGAGCAATGGCGCCCAGTGCGATGAAATAACTGGCAGAGGAAGCATCGCCCTCCACATGCACCCGGCCAGGTGAGCGGTAACGGCTGCCCGCCGGCACGGTAAAGCGTGACCAGCCTTCGCGTTCGACTCTCACGCCAAAACGCGCCAGCAGATTCAGCGTGATTTCGATATAGGGCTTGGAGATGAGCTCGCCCACCACGTCGATCACCACCGGCCGTGTCTGGGCGACCAAGGGAAGCGCCAGCAGCAAAGCGGTGAGAAACTGGCTGGACACGTCACCGCGAACGCGGATCGGTTGCTCCAGCTGCAGCGTGTGTATCCTGCCGTCGCCCAGACGCAGCGGAGGGTAGCCTTCCTGGCCGAGGCAGCCCACCGGACAGCCGAGTTGGCGCAGCGCGTCCACCAGGTCACCAATCGGGCGCTCGTGCATGCGTGCAATGCCGCTGAGTTCAAACTGACCGCCCTGGGTGGCTGCCAGCAATGCCAGGGCAGCGCTGAGAGGGCGCATGGCGGTGCCGGCGTTGCCCAGAAACAGGTTCGCCCGGCGATTGGGCAAGTCCGTGCCCACACCGTGGACCCTCAGAACACCTCCTGGCTGAGGCTCCAGGCGGCAGCCCAGCTCTGACAGGGCGGTGAGCATGACGCGGGTGTCATCCGATTCGAGCAGGTCCTCGATATCGGTCTGCCCTTCGCTCAAGGCAGCGAGCAGCAAAACCCGGTTGGAAATGCTCTTGGAGCCGGGCAGTCGAACCACGCCACCGGCGCTGCTCAGGGGGGGAATGTCCAGGTAGGCAATGGAATACATGCGGGTCAAGGCGCAGGGCACAGGCGCAGGCGCCTCAGCCGTTCTTCTGGGCGGCGCGCATGCGCCATTGGGAGCGGGCCTGGCTGGCTTTGTCGATCAGTGCTTCCAGCGCATCCGGGTTGCCGTTGCTGATCGCCATCTCCAGCTCGTGCAATGCACGCTGAAAGTGTCGGGACTGGACCAACAACTCTTCGCGATTGCTGGTGAGGATGTCGCGCCAGACGTCCGGATCACTGGCAGCAATGCGGGTGAAGTCGCGGAAGCCAGGGCCCGCCAGCGAAAGAAAGTCCTCGCTTGTGGCCTGGTTGGTGATGGCATTCATGAGCGCAAATGCGATCAGGTGTGGAAGGTGGCTGACCGCAGCATAGGCCGAGTCATGTGCCTCCGGCGCCATTTGCCGGACATCGCAGCCCAGAGCCGTCCAAAGTTTCTGGGCGCGATCAATTTGCGCGATGTAGGTGCGTTCGATGGGCGTGAGAATCACCTGGGCCCCGCGGTACAGATCGGCGTCCGCATGTTCCACCCCCGCGCGCTCCTTGCCGGCGATCGGATGCGCTGGCACAAACACACCCACCTGATCTTTGAGCACCCGCCGCGCAGCATCCACCACGTCCCTTTTGGTGGAGCCGACGTCCATCAACAGGGTGTCACGGGTGACGATGTGGCGGATGGCTTTGAAGGTGGCCTCTGAAGCCGAGACCGGCACCGCGACCAAGACAAGATCGGAGCCCGAGGCCGCCAGCAGGGCCGAAGGCGCCTCGATATCGATCACGCCCATCTGCCGTGCACGTTCTGTGGTGGACGGAGACTTGCTGTAGCCCACGACACGTTGGACCAGACCGGCTTTTTTGAGTGCCAATGCAAATGAACCGCCCATCAGGCCGCAGCCAATGAGCCCCAGTTGTTCGAATTTCACGGGTGTTTGGCTGCTCATGTCATTCACTGACCGGGTACGCACCCAGCACCTTGTAAAAGGCGCACAGGCCTTGCAGTTCTGTGAGCGCAGCGGCCACGGCGGGCTGCGACGGGTGACCGGCGATGTCGATGTAGAAGTAGTACTCCCACTGGCCCGACTTGGCCGGGCGCGATTCGAAGCGCGTCATGGACACGCCGTTGTTCTTCAGGGGCACCAGAAGGTCGTGCACCGCCCCCGGACGGTTGGGTACCGACACCACCAGGCTGGTGCAGTCCTTGCCCGAGGCTGGCGGCATGGCCAGGGTCTGCGGCAGGCAGATAACGAGAAAGCGGGTGCGGTTGTAGGCTTCGTCCTGTATGGCGTGAGAAACGATGTGCAGGCCAAACTGGCCCGCCGCCCGCTCGCTGGCAATGGCCGCCCAGGCTGGGTTCGTGGCCGCCAGGCGTGCGCCTTCGGCGTTGCTGGAGACCGCGCGGCGCTCTGCGTGTGGCATGTGCTGGGTCAGCCAGCCCTGGCATTGCGCCAGTGCCTGGGGGTGGGCCATCACAACATCCACCTGGTCCAGATTGTTGAGCTGACGCAGCAGGTTGTGACGCACCAGCAGACTGACCTCACCCACCACGTGCACCGGCGAGCGCAGAAACAGGTCCAGCGAGCGGGCCACTACGCCTTCTGTGGAGTTTTCAATACCGACCACGCCGTACTGCGCAGTGCCGGCTGCAGTGGCGTGAAACACCTCGTCGAAGCTGTTGCAATAAATGAGATTGGCAGCGCTGCCGAAGTACTCGATGGCGGCCTGTTCGGTGAAGGTGCCTTCGGGACCGAGCACCGCCACACGTTGTGGCGCCTCCAATGCCAGGCAGGCGGACATGATTTCACGCCAGATGGCCGCCACATGTTGGTTCAGCAGCGGACCTTGGTTGGCTTGTTGGATCTTCTCGATCACCTGCGCCACGCGGTCTGGCCTAAAGAAAGGGGAACCTTCTGCCCGCTTGATCTCGCCCACTTGCTCGGCCACATGGGCACGCTGGTTGAGCAGCGACAGCAGCTGCTGGTCAAGGCTGTCGATCTGCACCCGCAGGGCAGCAAGCGCTTCGGTTTGAACAGGTGACTGGCTCATGCGCTGGTCTTTTCAAAATCGCGCATGTAGTCCACCAGCGCCTGCACCCCAGCCAGCGGCATGGCGTTGTACAGGCTGGCCCGCATGCCGCCCACCGACTTGTGGCCCTTGAGCTGCAGCAGGCCGCGCTCTTTGGCGCCTGCCAGGAAGGCCTCGTTGCGAGACTCATCGCGCAGGAAGAACGGCACGTTCATGCGCGAACGGCAATCGTGGGCGACCCTGTTGACGTAAAGCGTCGAAGTGTCGATGCATCCGTACAGCAATTCGGCCTTGGCGGTGTTTCTCGCCTCCATGGCGGCGATGCCAGTGAGGTCTCCTTCGGTCTGGCGCTTGAGCCACTGGAACACCAGGCCGGCCATGTAGATGCTGTAGGTGGGCGGTGTGTTGTACATGGACGCGTTGTCGGCCACCACGCGGTAGTCGAAGGCGCTCGGGCAGACCGTCAGCGCGTGTCCCAGCAGATCTTCGCGCACCACCACCAGCGTCAAGCCTGCCGGTCCCAGGTTTTTCTGGGCACCCCCAAACGCCAGGCCCACTCGCGACCAGTCCACCGGGCGCGACGCTACGTGGGAAGAAAAGTCGATCACCAGCGGCGCATCACAACCCAGCGCTTTCAGGTCGGGCAGCTCATGGAACTCCACCCCGTGGATGGTCTCGTTGCTGCAGATGTGAACATACTGCGCATCGCTGCTGAGCCGCCAGGTAGCCGGGGAGGGCAGGGTGGTGTGGTGATCGGTCTCGTTGCTGGCGACCACGCGGGCGGTGGCAAACTTGTCTGCCTCCTTGGCCGACTTCTGGCTCCAGCTGCCGGTGACCACAAAGTCCACCACGCCACCACGCGAGAGGTTCATCGGCACGATGGCGTTTTCCGCCAGACCGCCGCCCTGCATGAACAGGATGCGGAAGTTCGCGGGCACCGCGAGCAACTCGCGCAGATCGGCTTCGGCCTGCGCTGCAATGGACATGAACTCTTTGCCTCGGTGGCTCATCTCCATCACACCCATGCCGCTGCCGTGCCAGTCCAGCATCTCGGCAGCCGCCTGCTGCAGCACGGCTTCTGGCATCGCGGCCGGGCCGGCCGAGAAGTTGTAAGGACGCGTCATGCGTCGCCGCCTGCGTCGGTGCCGTCTCCCGCGTCGGTCACATCAGGGTTGTCCTCGGCTTCGGGAGCCTGGGTGCCCGAATGGGCATCCACGTTGGCATCGTTCTCGACAATGCGTTGCAATCCGGACAGCTCGTCGCCGTCGTCCAGGGCGATCAGGGTGACGCCCTGGGTCGCGCGGCCCATTTCCCGGATCTCGCCCACCCGGGTGCGCACCAGCACGCCCTTGTCGGTGATCAGCATGATCTCGTCGTCGCTGTGCACCAGGGTGGCGGCCACCACCTTGCCGTTGCGCTCGCTCTGCTGGATCGCGATCATGCCTTTGGTGCCCCGGCCGTGGCGGGTGTACTCGCCAATCGGGGTGCGCTTGCCGTAGCCGTTGATGGTGGCTGTCAGCACGCTTTGCTGCTCGTCCTCGGCCACCAGCATGGCGATCACGCTTTGGCCGTCTTCGATGGTCATGCCGCGCACGCCGCGCGCGTTGCGTCCCAGCGGGCGCACGTCGTTTTCGTCAAAGCGCACCGCCTTGCCACCGTCGCTGAACAGCATCACGTCGTGTTGCCCGTCGGTCAGCGCTGCGCCGATGAGGTAGTCACCTTCGTCGAGGTTGACCGCGATGATGCCGCCCTTGCGCGGGTTGTTGAACTCGTCGAGCGAGGTCTTCTTCACCGTGCCCATGCTGGTCGCCATGAAGACAAAGCGGTCGGCCGGGAAGCTGCGCGCTGCGCCGGTCAGCGGCAGCACCACGTTGATCTTTTCGCCCTCTTGCAGCGGGAACATGTTGACGATGGGGCGGCCGCGCGAACCACGCGACCCTGCAGGCACTTCCCAGACCTTGAGCCAGTACAGCCGGCCCCGATTCGAGAAACACAGGATGTAGTCGTGGGTGTTGGCGATGAAGAGCTGGTCGATCCAGTCGTCTTCTTTGGTGGCGGTCGCCTGCTTGCCGCGCCCACCGCGTTTTTGCGCGCGGTATTCGCTCAACGGCTGGCTCTTGATGTAGCCGCTGTGGCTCAGCGTAACCACCATGTCGGTGGGGGTGATCAGGTCTTCGGTGGAGAGGTCTTGCGCGCTGTGCTCGATCTCGCTGCGACGCGCGCCCAGCTTGGTCTGGCCGAACTCGTGGCGCACGGCCGTCAGTTCGTCTCCGATGATGGTGGAGACGCGCTCAGGACGGGCCAGGATGTCCAGCAGATCGTCGATCTCGGCCATCACATCCTTGTACTCGGCAACAATCTTGTCCTGCTCCAGGCCGGTCAGGCGCTGCAGGCGCATCTGCAGGATTTCTTGCGCTTGCGTTTCGGAGAGGCGGTACAAACCGTCACCCTGCATGCCGAACTCCCGCTCCAGCCCGTCGGGGCGGTAGTCGTCGGCATTGACCACGCCGCCATCCGCACGGCTGCGGGTGAGCATCTCGCGCACCAGCTGGCTGTCCCAGCTGCGGGTCATCAGCTCGGCCTTGGCCACGGGCGGCGTGGGCGATTCGCGGATGATCTTGATGAAATCGTCGATGTTGGCCAGTGCTACGGCCAGGCCTTCCAGCACGTGGCCGCGCTCGCGCGCCTTGCGCAGCGTGAACACGGTGCGCCGCGTCACGACCTCGCGGCGGTGCTCCAGGAACACCTGGATCAGGTCCTTCAGGTTGCACAGCTTGGGCTGACCGTCGATCAGCGCCACCATGTTGATGCCGAAGGTGTCCTGCAGCTGTGTCTGCTTGTACAGGTTGTTGAGCACCACCTCGGGCACTTCGCCACGCTTGAGCTCGATCACCAGGCGCATGCCCGATTTGTCGGACTCGTCCTGGATGTGGCTGATGCCTTCGATCTTCTTCTCGTGCACCAGCTCGGCGATGCGCTCTTGCAGCGTCTTCTTGTTCACCTGGTAGGGCAGCTCGTCCACGATGATGGACTGGCGCTGGCCCTTGTCGATGTCTTCGAAATGGCATTTCGCCCGCATCACCACCCGGCCCCGGCCGGTGCGGTAGCCGTCTTTGACACCATTGATGCCGTAGATGATGCCGCCGGTGGGGAAGTCGGGCGCTGGAATGATCTCCATCAGCTCATCAATGGAGGCCTCGGGATTCTTGAGCAGGTGCAGACAGGCGTCCACCGACTCATTCAGGTTGTGCGGTGGGATGTTGGTGGCCATGCCCACGGCAATGCCACCCGAGCCGTTGACCAGCAGGTTGGGAAAACGCGCGGGCAACACCAGCGGTTCTTTTTCCGAACCGTCGTAGTTGGGGCCGTAGTTGACCGTGTCCTTGTCGATGTCGGCCAGCATCTCGTGGGCGATCTTCGACATGCGGATTTCGGTGTAACGCATGGCGGCAGCGTTGTCGCCGTCCACCGAGCCGAAGTTGCCCTGACCGTCCACCAGCATGTGGCGCAGAGAAAAGTCTTGCGCCATGCGAACGATGGTGTCGTACACCGCGCTGTCGCCGTGCGGGTGGTATTTACCGATCACGTCGCCGACGATACGGGCCGACTTTTTGTAAGGCCGGTTCCAATCGTTGTTCAGCTCGTGCATGGCAAACAGCACGCGCCGATGCACCGGCTTCAAGCCGTCCCGGGCATCGGGCAGCGCGCGCCCGACGATCACGCTCATGGCGTAATCGAGGTAACTGCGGCGCATCTCCTCTTCCAGGCTGATGGGCAGGGTTTCTTTGGCGAACTGGGTCATGGGCGATGCTTCAAGGAACAGGGACCGACGGGCAACCGCCCATTTTACGGCCCCCGACCAGTGCCCTTGGCCATCGCTTCAGCCTTGTGATTGTTGCTGTTATGCAACGGTCTCGCGGCAGGTGGTGGCTGCTAATCGGTGTGTGCGTTGCAAGACAGTGCTTGACTGGACCTTATGGCACAATGATTTTGGCCTTCAAGGGAACTCACTTGGAGCACGTTTTATCCATAGTCGTCCGATTCACGGCTTACAACCTCGAGGAAAACCATGAAAAAACTGAACAAGGTCGCAGTGCTCTTCGCTTCCGCCGCCATGGCAACAGCCGCCTTTGCAGCCCCTTCGGGCGGCACCGAAACCAATGACAACTGGCGCAATGCCCACGGTAACCTCCAGTGGAAAAACGGCGACGGTTCCCTGTGCTGGCGTGACGCTGCATGGACGCCTGCCACCGCCGCCAAGGGTTGCGATGGCGCCATCGTGCCCCAGCCTGCACCTGCACCCGCCCCGGCCGCCGCACCTGCACCGGCCGCCGCACCTGCACCGGCCGCCGCACCTGCACCGGCTCCTGCTCCTGCCCCTGCAGCCACCAAAGTGACCTACGCTGCAGACGCGTTCTTCGATTTTGATCGCGCCGTTCTCAAGCCAGAAGGCAAGGCCAAACTGGACGATCTGGCCAGCAAGGTGGGCGCCATCAACCTGGAAGTGGTGATTGCCGTGGGTCACACCGACTCTGTGGGCCCTGCCGCTTACAACCAGCGTCTGTCGGTTCGCCGTGCCGAAGCCGTGAAGGCTTATCTGGTGAGCAAAGGCATCGAGTCCAGCCGCATCTACACCGAAGGCAAGGGCTTGACCCAGCCGGTGGCCGACAACTCCACCCGCGAAGGCCGCGCCAAGAACCGTCGCGTGGAAGTCGAAGTGGTTGGTACCCGCAACAACTGATCTGCATACCCACCACCTCGGGTCGTGACCCGGGGTGGCTTGCCGATCAACAGCCCTGTGTGCCTGGCACCCAGGGCTTTTTTTATGCTCTGAGGCTCGATTGAACCGTGCTTTCCCGTTGTTGGTGTGCTTGCTGGGCTGTGTGGGTGCTCTGCACGCCGCCGCAGCGCAAACGGTGCTGCCACCACCATCAAAGGCGGTGCAGCCACTGACGCTGCTGGAAAAGCGTTGCTGGCAGCTCTCGGATACAGAGCATGATCAGCGTCCTGTGGTGTTGGCCATGATCTCGACCCGCATGGGTTACAGCGTGACCGAATGGGCACGCTTGCGCGATCAGGCCGATGCAGCGGGGTTTCGTGTACTGCTCTGGCGTGACCCGCTGGACTCGACCGATGCTCAAGCAGTTCCCGGCACAAGCACCGTCTCCGCCGGCTGCCTGCCAGTCTGGGGTGTGATCAACCACTACCCTTTTGTTCGTGTCGCCCTGGGCAATCATGTCCACGCCTGGCCAGTCTGGGGTGTGATGCCCGACCATGCCTGGCGCGAAACCTTGTTGCAAAGACTGCGCGGCTTGCAGGACGAACCGGATGCCGCAACGGGCGCACCCCATGAATAAATCCGGCGTGTTTTTGTGTTGTCTGATTTTGTGGTTTTCCGCTGGAGCTGCTCCGGTTGTAGCAGCCCAAACCTCTTCAGACCACGCACTCCCCACTTGTGTGCCCGCTGTCAGTTACTGGCCGCTGGAGACCGGTGTGGTGGGCGCAGATGCCCAGGGGATACCCGCTCTGGGCAGCTACGAGCGCATCAGCCCCGACGGCCGGTTTGTGCTTCGCTCGTTCTCGGGGGCACGCCTGGGCCAGGTCAGCTTGATCGAGTTGCCCGAGGACGTGTCCAGCCCCATGCGCCTGCACCAAACACCGCTGCGCAACGAGGCCTTCCCGGTGCAGGGCAGTTGGCGTTATGTGGTCGATATTGACGGCAGTCATTACCGGCTGCGGGACCTTCTTGCGTTCGCAAACCAGGCCCAACCTTTGTTCAAGGCGGGCATGCGTGGCTTCTACGCTGCGGCATCTGAAATGGCGCCAGAGCCTGAAGAGCCCGAGCATCTGATCTGGATCCGTTCCATGAGCTGGCCACAAGGCGGCCAGAGTGGTCAGGGCACTGGTCCGTTGCAGATACAAACCGTGGGCATCCAAGACGACGGCGAACAGATCCGGATCGTGCACGACACAGGCCCACAGTTCATCTGCCAAGGGCGCAGGGTGACCGATGGCAATGTTTACACCTTGCCCATGCTCTCGGTGGATGGCCGGGAGTTCTCGGCCATACCCATTTCTCCCCGGGTGGGACGACCCAGTATGCGGGTGTACGGACTGCATCCGCAGCCCCTGGGGGCGACCCATGCCTGTGACCTGCGCTGGGACTTGCAAGCCGCGCCCGGCAAAGCCGTTTTTGGTGAGCCCGGCGCGCAGACGCCCGCCATGTTGGCTTACACCGACAACGCCACCGTGTACTTTGTGGACCGTCGGCCCGAGCTCCAAGGACAGGTATTTCGCATTGACGATCTGCACAGCCGGGTTTTGGCCAGCGCCTTCCCCGGCTTCAGCCGGGATGGTCGCCTCATTTTTGCCGCTACCTGGCAGGTCTGCCCTGCACAGGGCGCCTGCACAGACCAGGCCGGTTACGTCATTGCCGACCCCTACCAGAACGCCGACTACCGACAGCAACTGGCCCGCGTCGGCCTAGTGCCTGCCAGGACCTGCATCACCCAGGCCGATGTCCGCGCTGAGCGCCAGCGTTTTGCGAGGGACTTGCAACTGCCACCTTGAGCCATGTGAAAATCAGACGCATGAAAACCCTCAATGCCGATCCGGCCGAGCTGGCCAAGTTTTCCGAGCTCGCCCACCGCTGGTGGGACCCCGAGAGCGAATTCCGCCCCCTGCACCAGATCAACC
>DAIOEI010000031.1:0-11706 GCA_036746335.1 Hydrogenophaga sp.
CGCAGTACCGCAGCGGCATCTACTTCACCACCGAGGATCAGCGCGAGACCGCGCAAGCGTTGCTGGACGAGCTGGCCCGCGACAACGCCTTTGGCCGACCCATCGTGACCGAGCTGCTGCCGCTGGCGTACTACTGGCCCGCCGAGGACTACCACCAGGACTTCTTCGAGCGCAACCCGCACCAGGGCTACTGCATGGCGGTGGCGGCGCCGAAGGTGGCGAAGTTCAGGAAGACGTTCGCGCGCCTGGCCAGGTGACTACAGGCTGAAAGCTCTGGCGCGAAGTGCCTGAGCCATAAATGCCGCGGAATCGGCTTTGAAAAGCCGCAGGCATTGCCCTCCAAAGCGGGTCAGGCAAAGCACGCCGTGGATGGTCAGATTTTCACCAGCCGTGCCTGCAGCCGTGGCCAGAAAATGATGACCGCCAACCCGCCCAGCACCAGCGCACAAGCCCCCAGCTTCCAGCCTGGCATGGCCTCGCCCAACAGCAGGGCGGAGGCGGCCATGCCGAACAGGGGCACCAGCAGTGCCATGGGCGTGACGGTGGCGGCCGGGTGTCGCGAGAGCAGCCAGTTCCAGGCCCCGTAGCCAAACAGCGAGTTGCCCAGCGCTTGCCACAGCACGGTGGCCCAGGTGGCAGCGCTGGCGCTTTGCAGCGCATGGCCGATGGCCGCGGGGCCTTCGAACAAAAGGCTCAGCGCCAGCAGCGGTGGCACCGCAAACACGCTGCTCCACACCACGAAGTGCAGCATGTTCACCGGGGGAGCGGCTGCGCCGGACGACGGCGACCCGGGCATGCCCTTCGCCGCCGACTTGACCACCAGGTTGGCGCAGGCCCAGAAGAACGCCGCCGCCAACACCAGCCCCAACCCCAGCCAGGTGACTTGCGCGCCCAGGTTCAACGCAATCAACAGCAGGCCACCCAACGCCATCAGCAGACCCACCACCTGAAACCCGCGCACCCGTTCCTTGAGCAGCAGCAGCGACAGCCCGATGGTGAAGAAGACCTGCAACTGGATCACCAGCGACGCCAGGCCGGGCGAAATGTGGCCCTGGATGGCCAGGTAGAGCAGGCCGAACTGACCCACGCCCAGCAGCACGCCAAACCAGGCCAGCTGTGACCACGCCACCGCCGGGCGCGGCATGAACAGCAGCCAGGGCAGGGCCGACAGCGCAAAGCGCAGCGTGGCAAACAAAAAGGGTGGCATGCCCCCGTCCAGCCCCCAGCGGATGACCACGAAGTTGGTGCCCCAGACGAAGACGACCGCCAGGGCAAGCAAGAGATGGGAGGCGGGCAAAGGGATTCGTGGCAGAGGAGAGGACCGCGCAGCTTAGCGCAGGCGCTTCTCTGTGGCGCAGGCTTTCATGCCGGTTCTTTCACGCGGCGCACTGCAGCCGTCCGGCTTCAAAAAGCCACTGGCGGTGGGTGGTCTGCTTGGCCAAGTCCTGTTCGTGGCTGACCAGCAGCATGGCGCAGCCGCTCTCTGACATGGCTTCACACAGGGCTTCCATGGTCTCGCGCTGCGTCAGCGCGTCCAGCCGCGAGGTGGGCTCGTCGGCGAACACGAACACCGGCTGCAGCAGCATGGCGCGCAGGATCGCCATTCGCTGCAGTTCCCCGCCCGAGACTTCGCTGGGCAGGCGGTCCAGCAGCTCGTCGGCCAAGCGCAGGCGCTGCAGCCAGTGCGCGATGGGCGCGTCGGGCAAGCGGTGCAGGCGCAGCAGGTCGGTGATGCCTTGGCGCAGGGTCTGGCCGGGGGCGAACGAGGCCACCGGGTCCTGGTAAAGCTTCTGGAAGCGCCAGCCGGGCACATCGGCGCGGCGCTGCACCCGGCCATGGTTCGGTTTCAGAACCCCCACCATGACATTGCCGAGCGTGGTCTTGCCGCAGCCGCTGGGGCCGACCACCGCCACCGATTCGCCTTCCGCAATCGGCAGGCTGGCGCCTTGCAGCACCGAGCGCTCACCAAAGTTCACGCTCACCGCCTGGGCGGCGATCACTGGTTCCGTTGCGTCCGCGTTGCGCGGCGGTGTCAAAGAGGGCCAATGGCGCGGCTGCGCCGCGATCAGCTCGCGGGTGTAGGCGTGCTGTGGGGCTTGCAGAACGCTCGCCACCTCGCCCGCTTCGATGATGGTCCCCCGCCGCATCACGGCCACCCGCCCGCCCAGGCGCAGCGCGAGATCCAGGTCGTGGGTGATGGTCAGCAGCGCCTGGCCTTGCCGCTGCGCGCTGGCCAGCAGCTGCGCCACCTGTTCGCAGGCGCCCGCGTCCAGACCTTTGGTGGGTTCGTCGGCGATCAGCACGCGCGCGTCGCTCTGGCTGGCGCAGGCGATGCCCACACGCTGCGCCATGCCGCCCGAGACCTGGTGCAGCCACTGGCGCCCGGCGTGGGCCAGGCCCAGCGCAGCCAGGTGCTGGTCGGCCTGGTGGAACGCGGTGGACCAACCGTGCCCAGCGGCGTAGCGACCGGCCTCGGCCACCTGGGTGCGCAGCCGCATGACCGGGTTGAGCGCAGACCAGGGTTCTTGCGGCAGCATCACGATCTGCTGGCCCCACAACGGCTGCGTCTGGCGGCGCTGCCCGTCGGTGTCGCTGCCCACGATCTGCACCCGACCGGTGGCGCGCATCACGCTGGGCAGCGTTCCCATGATGGCCTGCGCCAGCAGCGATTTGCCCGCGCCCGACTCGCCCACCAGCGTCAGGCGCTCGCCCGCGCGCAGTTCGAAGCTGCAGCCTTGCAGCAGGTTGCGGCCTTCGGGTTGCGCGGGGCTGGGCAGCAAGAGAATGCCCAGGTCCTGCACGCGCAGCACGGTGTCGGTGTCTGGGATGGCTTCGCGCATGTTCACGCCGTCACCCCCGCGGGTTTGTCGTCCGCCGCGCGGCCCACGACGGCCTGCAGCGCGCCGATCAACAGCACCAGCGCCACCACCGGCGAGGCCAGCAGCCAGGGCGCCTCGTAGTAGTAGGGCAGGGCCTCGGTCATCATCAGGCCCAGCTCGGCCTGCGGTGGACGCACACCCACGCTGATGAAGCCCAGCGCCGCAATCGCCAGCACTGCGTTGGCCACCGCATAGGCCCACAGTCGGGCCAGCACGCCCGCGATGGGTTGCAGCACATGCCAGCGAAAGATGTACAGCGGGCCGAAGCCCAGCAGGCGCGCTGCCTGCACCGGCTGGCCCAGCAAGGCCGAGCGCGCATGGGAGCGCACCAGCCGGAAAAACTCGACCCATGCGGTGAGTACCAGACCGGTGTAGAGCGCCCACTTTTCACCGGGTGCCATGGCAGCGATCAGCAGCACCCAGAGCAGGCCGGGGATGGCGGACACGGCGTCGGCCGCGACCGACACGGCGCGGTCCACCCAGCCGCCCCGCGCGGCAGCCAGCAGGCCCAGCGCCGAGCCCAGCACCACCGCCAGCAGGGCCGACGCGAGCGCCAGCCCGAGCGAGGTGCGCAAGCCTTCGCCCAGGCGGGCCAGGTGGTCGCGGCCCAGGTGGTCGGTGCCGAGCCAGTGCCGCGCCTCGGGCGGTAGCAGGCTGGCCATGAGGTCTTGCGCGTGCGGATCCGGCGCCAGCAGCGGGGTGAGCAGCGTCACCGCGGCGATCAGCAGCAGCACCGCGAAAGGCAGGGCATGTGAGGGCTTCATGGGGTGGCCCCGTGGTCGCGGTGCGAGGTGGCGGCCTGCGCGTCGGCCAGGCGCGGGTCCAGTGCGTGCAGAAGCAGGTCGATGGTGCCGCTGAGCAACACGAACAGCAGCGCCATGGTGAGCGCGGTGCCCTGGATCATGGGCACATCGCGGGCGATGACGGCGTGCACCAGCGCGTGGCCAATGCCGGGCCAGGCGAACAGGGTTTCGACCACCACCATGCCCTCGATCAGCAGCACCAGTTGCACGCCCGCGTAGGCCAGCGTGGCCAGCAGGATTTGCGGCAGCGCATGGCGCCACAGGGCTGCGCGCAGCGGCAGGCCCTTGACCTGGGCGAACTCGAAAGCGTCCGAGCGCAGCAGTTTGAGCGCCGCGTCGCGCACCACCTGGGTGAAGCCGGGGCACAGCGCCAGCGCCAGTGTGAGGGCGGGCAGGAACACATGGTCCGCATCTTCATGCCCGGCCACCGGGAACCAGCCCAGTTCCACCGCCAGCCAGGTCGACAGCACCACACCGATGAGGAATGAAGGGCTGGCGCGCAGCACGGTGTTCAGCGCGTCCACCGCGCGGCGCAGCCAGCCGCCGGGGTGCAGCGCTGTCCACAGACCCAGCGTCAGACCCAAGGCCAGTGCCATGCCCCAGGCCACCAGCGACAACCACAACGTGTGGCCCAGCTGGTAGGCCACCAGCTTCAGCACCGGGTCGCCCAGCACCATGGATCGGCCCAAATCGCCTTGCGCCATCTGCATCAGCCATTCGCCCCATCGGACGAGAGCAGGGCGGTCCAGGCCCAGCTCGGCGCGCACCGCCTCGGCGATCTGTGTGTTGACCACGTCGTAGCCATAGCGGCCAGCGGCGATGCGGTAGGCCGCGTCGCCTGGCAACAGCTCGGCCATGACGAAGCACAGCGTGCCCACCGCGAACAGCACAAACACCGCCTGCAATAGCAGGCGGGACACACGAAGACCGAGCATCAGGCCGCCCAGCCCATGCGGCTGATGCGGTAGCTGCGCTCCAGCGGGTCCACGCTCACATTCGTCAGGCGGGTGCTGGCGGTCACCGAGTGCTGGTACCAGGCCACCGGAATCACGGGCAGTTCGGCCTGCAGCACGGTGGCGATGGAGCCGCGCAGCGCGGAGCGGCGTTTGCTGTCCACCGCCTGGCTCATGTCGTTGAGGGTCTGGCTGACCTGCGCACTCTGCCAACCCATGGCGCCCCAGTCGCCACCCTTGGGCCCAAAGTCTTGCAGCAGGGTGCCCAGCGGGTCGGGCACCAGGCCGTAGTTGCGGGCCAGCAGGGCCAGCTCCAGTGCACCGCTCTGGTGGCCGCTGGGGATCTCGCTGGAGTTGCCGACCGAGACCGCCATGTCGATGCCCACTGCCTTGAATTGCGCCTGGATGGCGGTGGCCATGGGTGGCAGCTCGGGGCGGTCGGGGAAGGTGCGCAGCGTGAGCTTGAACACCTCGCCCGCCGCGTTGCGCAGCAGGCTGTCGCCGCCCGCTTGCCAACCGGCATCGCGCAGCAGCGCGCGGGCCTGCTCGACGTTCTGGGTCAGCGGTGCCAAGCCGGGCACATGCCATTCGGCCATGATGGGCGGGAACAGTTGTGTGGCGGCGGCTTCGGGCGCCCGCAGCAGGGCCGTGGCCATGCCTTTGCGGTCCAGCGCCAGGCTCAGGGCGCGGCGCACCCGCACGTCCGACATAAAGCGGTGGCCCGCGTTGACCTTGATGTAAATGGTGCGCGGCAAGGCTTGCAGGTTCAGCTTGAGCCTGCGGTTGGCACGCAGCCGCTCGAAGCTCACCGGGTCGTGCGTGAAGGTCAGATCGGCCTGACCGGCCGAGGCCATCATGCCGCGCGTCTCGCCGCGCGAAGCGCCCAGGTAGTCGACCGCCTCGATCAGCGGCTTGCGGCCGTCAAACCCCTCGAACCGGCGCGTGCGCAGGGACTGCGGCGGGCTCACCTCCACCACCTGGTAAGGGCCGGAGCCGATCAGTTGTTTGACGCTGCCGTCGGCCGCGAACGCAGCGGGCGCCAGGATCAAGGTGCTGTTGTGCGCG
This sequence comes from Hydrogenophaga sp., assembly GCA_036746335.1. GTDB lineage: Bacteria > Pseudomonadota > Gammaproteobacteria > Burkholderiales > Burkholderiaceae_C > Hydrogenophaga. The sequence continues at coordinate 5,701 of DAIOEI010000031.1, forward strand.
AGGAACGCAGGCAGCGCACTGAAGGGCTTGGCCAGCTTGACCACCACCTCGCTGCCCTGCGCCACGATCTGCTGCGCGCCGGTGTTGCGCAGCATGCCCGGCTGCGCCAGCGCGCGCTGCAGGCAGGCGGCCACGGCCTCGGCGGTGACCGGCGTGTTGTCATGAAAGCGCGCCGTGGAGCGGATGGCGAACCGCCATTCCAGCCCGTTGGGCGCCACGCTCCAGCTGCGCGCCAGGCCGGGAACCAGCAGGCCCTGGTCGTCCACCTCGACCAGAGTTTCGGCGATCTCCAGCCGGGTGAAGACGTAGCCAGTCTTGGACGGATCGAGGTTCATCACCTCCCAGGGCGAGACCACTTTGAGGGTGCGCGAGCCCTGGGCCCGGGCAAGGGATGGCAAGCCCGCAGGCAGCACCGCGGCGGCGCAGGCTGTGGCGATCAGGTGGCGACGGGAAAGGAATGTGGGCAAGGTGTTCATGACGGAAAGGGAAGTTGAAAAGTTGAGAGCTATTCGAAAAAGGGGGAATGGTGACGGCACTCAGAACTCGTTCTGCAAGGCCCTAACACCTTTGACCAGATCGATGTTGGTGCGGGCCACGTCTTCAGAGAACTCGGTGGCCGAAAAGCTGACGTTTGGCAGGTTCGCCAGCTCGGTCTTGGGTCCGAACTTTTCGCCGGGTCTAGAGAACGGGGTGTTGGCGGATGGTTCCAATTGACGGGGTGGCACCCGGGCGATGGCGTCGCGGATGGCGGCGATGTGATCGGGCGTGGTGCCACAGCAACCCCCCACCAGGTTGAGCAGGCCATCCCGCGCCATCTCGCCGAGCAGCCGCGAGGTGACCTCCGGGGTTTCATCGAACCCGGTGTCGCTCATCGGGTTGGGCAGACCGGCGTTGGGGTAGCAGCTGATGAAGGTGTTGCCTGCAGCCTTGGCGAGTTCGCTGAGGTAGGGGCGCATCAGGGCGGCGCCCATGGCGCAATTGAGTCCGACGGCCAGTGGCTGAGCGTGGCGCACGCTGGCCCAGAAACCGCCCACGGTCTGCCCGCTCAGGATGCGTCCCGAGGCATCGGTGACCGTACCGCTGAGGACAATGGGAAGGCGTTCGCCGGTGGCGTCAAAAGCCTCTTCAATCGCAAACAAGGCGGCCTTGGCGTTGAGTGTGTCGAAGATCGTTTCAACCAGCAGCAGATCGGCGCCACCTTCAATCAACCCTTGCGCTTGCTCGAAGTACGCCAGGCGCAGGGTGTCGAAGCTCACGTTGCGCGCAGCAGGATCGTTCACATCGGGGCTGATGCTGGCGGTGCGCGGCGTTGGACCCATGGCGCCCGCCACCCAGCGGGGCGCATGGGGCGTGGCGACCGCGTCGCAGGCACGCCGGGCCAACTGGGCAGCAACCACGTTCATCTCGCGTGCCAAGTGGGCCAGGCCGTAGTCGGCCTGGGCGATGGCATTGGCACCAAAGGTGTTGGTTTCGATCACGTCGGCGCCCGCTGCCAGGTAGGCCGCATGAATCCGGGTGATGGTGTCTGGCTGCGTGAGACACAGCAGTTCGTTGTTGCCTTTGAGTTCGCCGGGGTGCCCGCCCAAGCGGTCGCCGCGAAAGTGCGCCTCGGTCAAACCCATTTGCTGGATCATGGTGCCCATGGCGCCGTCCATGAGCACGATGCGTTCGCGAAGCAGGCCTGAGAGCGTTTGGGCACGCGTGTATTCGCGAAAAGGCGCGGCCGTTGGAGTGTCTGGGGACAAGGTGTTTGCGTACATGGGTCTTTGCAGTGAGCGTGTTCAGGTGCCCGTGGTGTTTGTGCCAAGCATGGAAAGGGGCGATGCAAGAGGAGCTGGCAGGCGGGCCAGAATGCCTGCGCGCAGGCGCTCTGGCCTGGCGTCGCGAGACAAGAAGCCGTCTGCACTGGCTTGGTGCAGTGCGGCGCAGGCCAAGACCTGTTCGGCCGACACGTCGTCGGCTGGCAGATCGCCAAAGAAGTAGCTGGTTTTCCCGTGCGCCTGCAAGGCCACGGTGCAGGGGCGCTGGCAGCCGCTCATGCACTCGACCGGTCGAATCGGAAAGGGTGCGTCATCACGCAGCGCCAGGTTCTCGATCGCTTCGAGCAAATCGCGCCCTGGGCGCCGACTGTCGCGGGGGCAATCGGCGGGGCGGCACAGCACACACACCAAAATTTCGGTGGTCATGTTGGCGCTTCCGTGTTGGGGTGTGACGGTTTGGGATGCGGCAGGTCCAGCACCAGCACCAGCCTCACCAGGCCCGTGCCTTCAATGCGCGGCGAGCGGTGCACGATGCCTTGGCTGTGGCCCTGGCCAGGCCAGCCGCAACCCTTGAACACGGCGACATCCTGGGTTTGCAGGGGCTGGGCTTGCGCGGTGTTGTCTGCGTCGGGATTTGCAAGCGCGGCCTCAGCGAGCGTCGGCGGCAGCCACCAAGTGCCGGGCCCCCGGTAGGTGCAAAGTAGCCGCAGGGGCACACAGTCGCGGTGCCAGCGGCGGCAGGCGTTGGAGGTGACCACATCCAGGCGCAGACGCACGGTGTCGGTTGCCGCTAGCGCGGCGAACCGGGTCGCTTGAGCGGCCACATCGGTCACAAATGCGTGGCGCTGCACCGTGTTGGGCGTGCCACTGGCATCGCAACTGGCGTGCAAGGCGGGCAGCGTTTGATCGGGCGAAAGTTCCAGCCGGCAAGCAGGCAGGGCGTGGGCTGGCAGTTGTTCCAGCCATTCGCCCCATGCCGCAGCGGGTGCTCGCTGCCAGACGGTCAGCTCGACGCCAGATTGCGCTATGGCCTGGAGCACCGAGGAGTCGGTGCCCATTTGCACGCCGGTCTGCCGTGTGGCGAGGTCAGCGCAGGACATCACAACAGCGTGGGGTTGGGTACGTCGCCATACACGGTCAGCGGATCGAATGTTTTGCCGTGCTCAACGAAGCGCAAGGTATGGGACGCAGGTTCGATGGCGCGGTAAAAGCAACTCCGGTAGCCCACATGGCAGCTGGCGGGCGGACTGTGGGGCCCGGCTTGCAGTTGCACCCGCAGCCACACAGCGTCCTGGTCATCGTCGATGCGCATCTCCACCACCCGCTGCACCAGGCCGCTGCTGGCTCCCTTGTGCCAGAGCACCTGGCGGCTGCGGCTGAAGTAGTGGGCCTCCCCCGATTGAATGGTTTTTTCCAAGGCCTCGGGATTCATGTAGCCGACCATCAACACATCGCCCGAGTCGACGTCGGTGGTGACGCAGGTGATCAGGCCTTGTGCGTCAAACTTGGGCGCCAGTTGATCGCCTTCCTCCACCTGTTCAACCGTGCTGCGGGTGGCGAATGTCTTGTTGTCGGTCACTCGGTCGCTCGCGCTGTTCGTTCGCCCACACCCTGCCAAAAGTCACGCCGCAGGTTCGCATCGGTCTTGAAATCGCCGATCCAGCGCTGGGTCACAGTGGTCGATCCGGGTTTATGCACACCGCGGGTCGTCATGCACATGTGTTGGGCCTCCACCACCACCGCCACACCGCGCGGTTGCAACACGCTCTGGAGGGTGTCGGCGATCTGGCTCGTCATGCGTTCTTGGATCTGCATGCGACGCGCAAAGGTGTCCACCACCCGCGCGATCTTGCTCAGCCCGACCACCCGACTCTTGGGCAGGTAGGCCACATGGGCCATGCCAATGATGGGAACGAGGTGGTGCTCGCAATGCGATTCGAAGCGGATGTGGCGAACCAGCACCATGTCGTCGTAGCCCCCTGCATCTTCGAAGGTGGCCGAGAGCAAGGCCACCGGGTCTTCCTGGTAGCCAGCAAAGAAGTCCTCGTAAGCCCTCGCCACCCGCCGGGGCGTGTCTTGCAGGCCTTCCCGGTCCGGGTTGTCGCCCGCCCAGCGGATGAGGGTTCGGACGGCGGCTTCCACCTCGCTGATCGAAGGCCGCTGGGTCTGTGGGTCTCTGGCGTTCAAGCTTCAAGCCCCTGGGTTTGAGCGACTGTTTGCCGAAGCCCTTTGATCAGCACCTCTTTCGGCATGTCCTTGCCAATGAAAACCATGCGCGACTCGCGCGCTTCTCCCTCGCGCCAGGGCGCGCCCAGATCGGCGCCCATCAGCATGTGCACCCCTTGAAAGACGATGCGACGGTGTTGCCCTTGCACATGGAGAATGCCCTTGTAGCGCATGAGCTGGGTGCCATACACCTGAACGATGGCACCCAGGAATTCCTCCACCCGCTCCAGGTTCAAGGGCCGGGTTTCGCGGAACACGAACGAGGTCACGTCGTCGTCGTGCTCGTGCTCGACATCGGTCAGGAAGTCCGGTTCGATCTCCAGGATCGCATTGAGATTGAAGCCGCGCAGGTCCAGCACCTGCTCCAGGGGCACGTCGCCAAAGCGGGAATCCAGAATGGGTGCCCGTGGGTTCATGCGCTGCAACCGGCTCTTGAGCGTGAGGATGTCGGTCATCGGCACCAGGTCGGTCTTGGTCAACACGATGCGGTCGGCGAAACCCACCTGTTCCTGCGCTTCGTGGTGTTCCAGAAACTGCTGCGGCGCGTGCACCGCATCGACCAGCGTGACGATGGCGTCCAGCAGGTATTGCATGCCGATGTCTTCGTCCACAAAGAAGGTCTGCGCCACCGGGGCCGGGTCGGCCAGGCCGGTGGTCTCGATGATCACCCGGTCAAATGCGAGGGTGCCCGCCTTGCGTTTGGCAGCCAGCTCACCCAGGATGCGCACCAAATCGCCGCGCACGGTGCAGCAGATGCAGCCGTTGTTCATTTCCACGATCTGCTCTTCGCGGTCCTGCACCAGCAGTTCGTTGTCGATGCCGGCCTCGCCGAACTCGTTCTCGATCACCGCGATGCGGTGCCCGTGGTCGGCTTTGAGGATGTGGTTGAGCAGCGTGGTCTTGCCACTGCCGAGGAAGCCGGTAAGGATGGTGACGGGGATCAGGCCTTTGGGCATGGAGTGCTCCTGTTGTCAGACGGTTTCGGGGGTGGCTTCCCACTGCGGGAACGGGTCAGGCAACTCAGCCCAGCCCTTGAGGCCCTTGCGGCTCTCGGTGTAGTTCAAGTGCATGGCCTTCCAGGCCTGCTCGATGGCGGCGCGGTCCAAGTGCCGACCGATGAACACCACCTCGTTGAGGCGGTCTCCCCAGGGTTCTTTCCAGCGCTGTTCAATGGCCATGCGCTGCGGCGAGCCTTTGCTGGGCCAACGCTCGCGCGGCGCACTGGCCCACCAACGGCCCATGGGCTCGTGCGTGGCGGTATTCCCCGAGCGTGAATAGCTCACCACCCACTGCGGGCGGCTGGCCAGCCAGACATAGCCTTTGGCGCGGATCAAGCCAGGCAGGGGCAGGTCCATGAAGGTGGAGAAGCGCCACGGGTGCAGCGGCTCGGTGCTGCGCAGCACAAAGCTCTCGATGCCGTAGGTCTCGGTCTCGGGCGTGTGCTGGCCTTCGAGTTCGCGCGCCCAGCCGGGCATGGCGCTGGCACGTTCGAGGTCAAAGAGACCAGTGCCCAGGATCTGCTTGAGCGGCACCTGACCACGTTCGGCGTACACGATCTTCGCCACCGGGTTGAGGGCTTTGACTACGGCGGTGACTTCGTCGCGCCGCGCCGCGTCCACCTTGTCGATCTTGTTGATGACCACCACGTCGGCAAACTCGATCTGCTCGGTCAGCAGCGCGGCCAGGGTGCGGTTGTCTTCATCGCCCGCCACTTCGCCGCGCTGGCTGAGCAGATCGGTGCTGGCGTGGTCGGCCAGCAGGTTGAATGCGTCCACCACGGTAACCATGGTGTCGATACGGGCCACGTCGTTGAGCGACTCACCTTCTTCGTCTTCGAAGTCGAAGGTGGCGGCCACCGGCATGGGCTCGCCAATACCGGTGGACTCGATCAGCAGGTAGTCGAACCGGCCCTCGGCGGCGAGCTTGCGCACTTCGAGCAGCAGGTCTTCGCGCAGCGTGCAGCAGATGCAGCCGTTGCTCATCTCGACCATCTTTTCTTCGGTGCGCGAGATCGCCGCCC
>DAIOEI010000032.1:0-11386 GCA_036746335.1 Hydrogenophaga sp.
ATCCGCACCTGCGGCGGCCAGAGCATGCTCAAGCACCTGCCGCTGGAGCGCCTGTACCGCGACAGCCGCTGCGGCGCGCTGATGCTGCCCTGGACGGCCGAGCTGATCCTGGACCGCATGGGCCGCGAGACGCTGTACGAACCGGGCGAAAAGGACGGTTGAGTGGGGCCGCCAGCCTGCGCCCGGACTTCCGCCTGCAAACTCCGATGCGGGCCGCCAGACCATGCCGCCGGTTTATCTAGAATGCCGCATGCGTTCACTTCAAAGCTCCTATTTCAAGCTGCTCTGGCTGCTGACCTTGGCCAGCCCAGCCATGGGGCTGGCCCATGCCAAGACCGGTCACCCAGCGGGCACGCACACCCCGGAGATCAAGATTGAAGCCCCGGCGGCAGAGCCTCAAAAAGCCCGTGGGCCCGGGCACCCGCTGGCCGACATTGCCACCAGCGACCCCTGTCATGAGTTCGTGGCGCGGCTGCCCAACGTGACGCGCAAGCTTTGCATGCAAGCCCAGCTCAAACCCTCGGTGGGTCGGTCTGTCAAGGGTCGAACGCTCTACCAACGTGATGTGATCGCGCCCGATGCGCGCCTGCGCGTGCTGGTGGTCGGAGCGATGCATGGCGATGAGCTGTCTTCAGCTTCACTGGCCTTGCACTGGATACAGTTGGCAGAACAAACCCCGTCGAATGCCCACTGGCGCTTCATTCCAGCACTCAACCCGGATGGCCTGATGTCGCGCCCGGCTCGGCGCGTCAACGCCAACGGGGTGGACCTGAACCGCAACTTTCCAACGCCCAACTGGAAGCGCGACGCCAAGCTCTACTGGGAAAAGCGCACCCGAAAGGACCCGCGCCGCTGGCCCGGGCCCAGGCCCCTTTCAGAGCCCGAGTCGCAATACCTGTATGACGAAATGGAGCGGTTTCAGCCGCACCTGATCGTGAGCGTTCACGCCCCTTACGGTGTGCTCGATTTTGATGGCCCCAGTGTGCCGCCGGCTCGGCTGGGCCGCCTGTACCTGGATCAGGTGGGCATCTTCCCGGGCAGCCTGGGCAACTTTGGCGGCGTGCACAAAGGCATGCCGGTGGTGACCATCGAGCTGCCCAGCGCTTTTCGCACCCCGCTGGATGCCGAAACGCGCCAGATGTGGCTGGACCTGCTGCGCTGGATGAGCGAGCGCGTGGTGCCCGAAGACACCGGCGGGCAAGCCATACCGGTCAAGGCACGGCCCAAAACCTGATCAGCGGAAGGTCTTGATGGTGCCCGCCTGAATCCCTTGCCAGTACTTGTCCAGCTCGCGCTTGACCACTGGCATCAGGAAATACAGGCCCACAATGTTCGCCAGCGACATGGCGAAGATCATCGAGTCCGAAAAATCGATCACCGGGCCGAGACCCATGCTGGAGCCCACCACCACAAAACCCAGGAACATCAGCTTGAAGGCGATTTCCGACGCGGCGCTGTTGCCCAGGAGGTAAGTCCAGGCCTGCAAGCCATAGTAGGACCAGGTGATCATGGTCGAGAAGGCGAACAGAACCACTGCCAGCGCCAGCACATAGGGGAACCAGCTGATAGCGCTGCCAAAGGCTGCAGAGGTCAGGCCTACACCGCGCGCATCACCGGCCAGGGCCGTGACACCACCTGCATTCACATGCCCGGTGATCACGATCACCAAAGCCGTCATGGTGCAGATGACCACGGTGTCGATGAACGGTTCCAGCAGGGATGCAAAGCCTTGTGACACCGGCTGATCGGTCTGGACAGCCGAGTGGGCAATGGCGGCAGAGCCGATACCCGCCTCATTGGAAAACGCCGCGCGCTTGAACCCCTGGATCAGGGCACCCACAACGCCTCCCGTCACACCTTCAGCAGAGAAAGCGCCGCCGATGATTTCACCCAGGGCCCAGAAAATCTTGTCTGCGTTGATCAGCAGAACGATCAGGCCTGCACCCAGGTACAACAAGGCCATGAAGGGCACCACCTTTTCGGTGACTTTGGCGATCGAGCGGATGCCACCAATGATCACCAATCCCACCAGAGCGGCCATGATCAGCCCGAAGAGCCAGCCCTGGCCCGCCAGAAAGCTGTTGGCCCCGCCCGTCACCCCCACGACCTGCTGAAAGCTCTGGTTGGCCTGGAACATATTGCCGCCGCCGATGGCGCCGCCCACACAACAGACCGCGAAGAACACCGCCAGCACCTTGCCCAGCACCGGTCGGCCCTGTTCAGCCAGGCCTTTGGAGAGGTAGCGCATCGGGCCACCCGCGATCACACCGGAGGGCTGGCGCACGTCGCGGTACTTCACACCGAGCGTGACCTCGGTGAACTTGGACGCCATGCCCAGCAAGCCCGCCAGGATCATCCAGAACGTGGCACCGGCGCCGCCGATACCCACCGCGACCGCGACCCCGGCGATGTTGCCCAGGCCGACCGTGCCCGAAACGGCGGTGGTCAGCGCCTGAAACGGTGTGACCTCACCGGCCATGCTGGGGGCGGAATAACGACCGCGCACCACCGCGATTGCGTGGCTGAAGCCGCGCACCTGGATGAAACGGAAATAGAAGGTGAACACCAGGGCCGCGATGATCAGCCAGCCCACGATCAGCGGGAAGCTGGTGCCGGCCACCGGAACCGAGTAAAAGATGGCGCCCGCAACAGCGTCGGAGTAGGGCTGGATGGCGGAGCTGATGCGTTCATCCAGGCTCTGGGTTTGTGCGCTGGCCCATACGGGTAGCGCACCGAGTGCAGCGGTCGCCGGCGCGCGCAGCGCACGCCGGAAGTTGATCGGCTTGGTGGTCATGGTTGTCTCCTCTTTGTCGTTTTGATGGGCACTGTGGCCCGGTGGGCCTGACACCTGCGGCGCCAGAATGAAAAGGCCGAACGTTGGTGCCAACGTCTGGCCACGGAAAGAAGCCCTTCAGGTGCGCTGTGCTGGCGCTGCGGTGCTCAGCCGCTGGTGAGGAGCGGCAGACCTCGTTTTGCGGTCGATACCGCAAAATCCGAAGTTCATGGCAGGCACCTCGCCGCTGATGAGTTCCGCCAAAGCCTTGCCGGAGCCAGCGCCGTGGGTCCAGCCCAGCGTTCCATGACCGGCGTTGATCCAGAGTTTTCCCAATGAGGTTCGGCCGATGAGCGGAATGTTGGTCGGTGTTGCGGGGCGGAGTCCTGTCCAGAATTGCGGATCGCCGCCTTCCTCGCGGGTCCGGGTGTCGCACACGCCAGGGAACACCTCTTCAATGCGCTTGACCAGCATTTGCGCACGGGTGCGCGCCAGCGGCGTGTCGAGCGAGAGGTCATACCCCCCGAGTTCAATGGTGCCGGCGACGCGCAATTGATCTCCAAGACGCGAGATGGCGATCTTGAGCTGATCGTCCAGCATGCTCACCTGTGGTGCCTCTGCCGGTTTATTGAGTTTGAGCGTCGCGCTGTAGCCTTTGCCTGGGTAGATGGGCACCCGGATGCCGACCTGGCGCAACAGGCCCGTGGTGTACGAGCCCGCAGCCACCACGAAAGCATCGGCCTGCAATTGGCTGACCGCCCCGTCTGCCCGGTTGCGCACACGCACCGAATGGACCTGGCCACCGTCGGCCTGGATGCGTTCGATGTCGTGACCCATCAGGGCGTGCATGCCTTTGTCGCGACAGCGTTGGGCCAGTGTCTGGGTGAACACGAGGCAGTCACCGGATTCATCGCTCTCGGTGTACGTACCTCCTACGATCCGGTCGGCAAAGCTGCGCAGAGCGGGCTCGATGTTGAGCAGTTCGGCCTTGCTCACCACTGTGCGGTTCACACCATGGCGGCGCATCAGTTCGGCGGCGTTGCCGGCATCGTCAAAAGATCTCTGGCTGGTGTAGTAGTGCGCGATGCCTTTGGTCAGGCGGTTGTATTGCAGGCCGGTGCTGGCCACCAGGTCCTTGAGGGCAGCATGGCTGTAGCTGCCCAGCGCCACCAGCTGCGCCACGTTGCGCTCAAAAGCAGCGTCGTTGCATTGCGCCAGAAAGCGCAGGCCCCAGGCCCATTGGGCCGGGTCCAGTTGGGGACGAAATTTGAGCGGTCCTTCGGGATCGAACAACCACTTGAGCGCCTTCAACGGGGCCTCGCGGTTGGCCCAAGGCTCGCAATAGCTCACCGAAATCTGGGCTGCGTTGCCAAAGCTGGTCTCCAAGGCTGCGTCGGCCTGGCGGTCTACAAGGGTCACCTCGTGCCCGCGCTGCAGCAGGTGCCACGCGGTGCTCACGCCAATGATGCCCGCACCCAAAACAACAACATGCATGATTTGCTCCAGTCGGAAAACGGAAAAACTGGACGCGAGTATGAAAAAAAGTGCGGCGCAAGTGAAGCGAAATCAACTTAAAATAGAAATCATTACCTAATCTAATAGTGCGATGAGTGCCTTCGATCCCGATGCTCTGGAATGCCTGGCCGCCATCATTGAAGAAGGCGGGTTTGAACGCGCGGCGCAGCGGCTGTCCATTACCCAATCGGCTGTCTCGCAAAGGCTGCGGGCACTGGAAGCCCAGGTGGGCACCGTACTGATTGTGCGCAGCCGGCCACTCAAGGCCACGGCCGCCGGACAGCTCATGCTCAAGCACGCCAAAATGATGCGCTTGCTGCGGGCCGATCTGGAGAAGGACCTCAAAGAGCTGGCGCCCAGCTCCACCGGTGGTGGCCGCGAAGAAGAGCGGATCTCGGTCGCTATCAATGCCGACAGCATTGCCACCTGGGCAATGCCGGCGCTGGGCGATCTGGCGCGCGACGGCCTGCCGATCGAGATCATCACCGACGATCAGGAATTTACCCACGAATGGCTGCGGGAAGGCCAGGTGCTTGGTTGTGTGACCTCGCTCGGGCAGGCTTTGCGCGGCTGCAAAATGGAAGCCTTGGGCACGATGGACTACGTGGCGGTGGCTGCGGCCGACTTTGCGGCGGTTCACTGCCCCAAAGGCCTGACCGCGCACAATTTTCACAAGTTGCCGTTTGTGGCCTTCAACCGCAAGGACCACCTACCGCAGGAGTTTGTGTCGCAAGCGTTCAAGCTGCCCCGCGTGATGCTCAAGCAATTGTTCGTACCGTCCAGTGAGGGGCAGGTGCGGGCGGTGTTGGCGGGCTGGGGGGTCAGCGTGGTGCCACACCTGGCAGTCAGGTCTTTGCTGGAGAGCGGGCAGCTGGTCAACCTGGCGCCACGCCACCAGCTGGGTGTGGCCTTGTACTGGCACTGCTGGAACCTCAGTTCGGATGTGCTGGACGGTTTGAGCACCGCCTTGCGCGCGGCGGCCTTGCACAGCCTGCACAAGCCGCCCGCCTGATGCAGCAGGCATAAAAAAGCCCCGCTTGGCGGGGCTTCCGAGGCCATGGCGGTCGTGACCGGCTGGGCAGCGACTCAACGGGGCATGATCACGCTGTCGATAACGTGGATCACGCCGTTGTCGGCCACGATGTCGGTCTTGACGACGTTGGCCGCATCGACCTTGACACCACCTGAGGTGCTGACGGTGAGTTCACTGCCTTGCACGGTCTTGACTTTGCCCGCTTTCACATCAGCGGCCATCACCTTGCCGGGTACAACGTGATAGGTCAGGACTGCGGTCAGTTTGGCCTTGTCTTTGAGCAGCGCATCCAGGTCGGCCTTGGGCACTTTCGCAAAGGCTTCATCTGTGGGTGCGAAGACGGTGAAAGGGCCCGCTCCCTTGAGGGTGTCCACCAGCCCCGCTGCTTGCAGGGCTGTTGCCAGGGTCTTGAACGAGCCTGCGGCTACGGCGGTGTCCACGATGTCTTTGGCATGTGCAGAGGTCAAAGCGCCGAAGGCGATGAGAGAAGCAATCAAAGTCTTTTTCATGAGAATGTCCAGAGGGTTGAAGGAAAAGGGGAAAGCTGGTTGCACAGAAGAATGATCAGAACCGGCTCAGGCGGGCGGCAGCAGCACCTTGTCTATCGCGTGGATAACGCCATTGCTGGCGGCCACGTCGGTCACCACCAAGCGCGACACACGGCCGCGCGCGTCGGTGATGCCCAAATCCGCACCCACGGTGAAGCTGGCACCCTGCACGGTGGCAACCGTTGCTGGCTTGGGCAGTGCGGTCACATCTGCAGCGGTCACTCTGGCTGGCAAGACGTGGTAGGTGAGAACCTGTGTCAGCAAGGTGGTGTTGGCGAGCAAGGCTTCTTTGGTCAGTTGTAGCTCCGCCAGCAGCGACGCAAAGGCATCGTTGGTGGGTGCGAAGACGGTGAAGGGACCTGGCCCGCTGAGCGTGCCGCCCAGGTCCGCCGCGACCACCGCTTCCACCAGGATGGAGAACCGGCTGTCTGCAGAAGCGACTTGCACGATGTTGCCTGGGCCATGTTCGTCATCATTGCCGCCGCAGGCGGTCAACAACAACGACGAGGTACCAGCGGCCGTGGCCAACAGCATTGAACGACGGGAGAGCAGCATGTCAATGACCTTTCAAATGAGATGGTGGAGTGGGACGGATAGCCATTCCATGCACTCCCTGGCTGTTACCACCGTCGAGTACAAAGTGACTGGCATGGCTTAAATATAGTCTTTAAAGTTTAAAACGAGACCTCTTAGTCTATTTCTTGACTTTAAAGTGGTGTTATCGACTCGCACGTCGAAATCGGGCACAATCTTTGCGTCCTAAAGGGTTTTGTCATGGTCACCGCTTCATCCAAAGCATCCGACGCCGGAGCTTCCCTCCCACCCAAGTTGAGCTTCCGCGCACAGATGCATCTGGCGCGCGAAGACGCCATCATTCAGGCCGTCAACCGCTTGCTGGCTGAAAAGGGTTTTGATGCCATGACGGTGGATGAGGTGGCCGCCGAGGTGGGCATTGCCAAGGCCAGCCTGTACAAGCACTTTCCCAGCAAGGAAGACTTGGCCGCGGCGGCCATGGTGCGGGTGATGGACAGGGCACGCGCCTTCCTTGACAGCCTGGACCTGCAAGCGCCACCGCTGGCGCGACTTCAATCGGTCGCTCGCTGGACCATGGAGGTACAGCTGGCTGGAGAGATGCCTTCACTGCCCAGTGAAAACTCCAGTCTTCGGTCCGCTCTGGCCACTTGCAAGCCCTATGTGGACGGGCTGATGGACGTGAGCGACCGGCTGGGCGGCTGGATCGAGGCCGCACAGGCCAACGGCAGCCTCAACCCCACGCTCCCGCCCCTGGCAATGCTCTACACGCTGTATGCGCGTGCTTGTGACCCGGTTCTGGGTTTTCTCAAGGGCTCTGGTCTTTACAGCGACGAGGCCATTGTGGACATGGTGCTCAACACCTGCTTTGACGGTCTGCGCTCACGCTGAGCCTCGCGTGGGTACTTCGACCAGGCGCAGCGGATCGAACCCGCCCTGCTCGTTTTTGGCGGCATAACCCAGCGGATTGGCCACAATGCGGCAGCGCCCGACCTGCAGGTCGGTGGCGCAATGGAGGTGGCCGTGCAGCCAGAGATCCGCCAAAGGCAGGCAGTCGTCCATCGCATTGCAAAAGCCGGCGGTGCCCGGAACGAGGCCGTAACGCGGGTCGGCGCTGTGCAGTGTGGGGGCAAAGTGCGTCACCACCACGGTCGGTCCGTCAAAGTCCTGGGCCAGTTGCGCGCGCAACCAGGCCTGACTCTCCAGCCCCAGCATCCGCATGGCCGCCGCATCGAACAGCGCTCCCTGTCGGCGCCCGGCCATCTTGCTGAGGTAAAAATCGGCGGCTCTGAAGGCTTTTTGGCGCAGGGTACGGCGCACGGCTTCGCTCGCGCCGGACGGAACCAGGGCCTCGTAGTCGCTCCAGAGGGTGGCACCGAGCCAGCGGGTGCCATCGATCACGGTGCTCTCGCGCTCCAGCCATTGAATGCCCAGGCGGTCACAGGTGCGCCGCAGCGCCGTGTGGGCTTCGTCCACATCGAGCGCGTCGTACTCATGGTTGCCTGGCACGTACAACACCGGCACGGGCCAGCCCGCATAGGAAGGCAGAGGGGAAAAGCGCTGCAGACCCCAGTCGGGTTCTTCCATCACGCGGCCATCAGCGCCTTGCTGATACGAGCCGATGTCACCCGCCAGCACCAGACGCTCGGCCTGCGGTGCAGGCTCTGCGTTGAAGTCGGGCTGGGATTCAAGGTGCAAGTCGCTGAGCAGCTGGATTTTCATGTCCGCATTGTCTCTGCGTGACCGCATCGGACCGGTTCGCCAGCCGGGCAAAGCGGCTCAGGGGACTACCAGCACCGGGATGTGGGACTGGGATAGCAGCTGGGCAGTGACCGAGCCCATCACCACCGACTCCAGCCGGGACTGGCCCCGGTAGCCCATCACGATCAGATTGCTTTGCAGCTCTCGTGCTGCCAATGCCAGGGCCGGAGCGGGCTCACCCCGCACCGTCAGGGTTTGGGGGTGAAAACCGTGCACCTGAAGGAAAATCTTGGCCTCCCAAAGGTCTTCGTGGTGGTCGCTGGGGTCGTGCGATGTCTCTGTATCGGACACCACATGGCACAGGATCAGCTCCTGTTCGGGGCGAAACAACAGTTCGTTGGAAACAATGTAGGTGAGCATGCGCCGCGTGTAGCGGCTGCCGTCCACCGCCAGCAGCAGTTTGAGGTTCATGAATGCGCCAGGTTAAAGGCCTGCTGTTGCGTCATGTGTTTTTGTCATATCGGCAGGGAGCGCTGCAACTGAAGTGCGCAGCACGGCTTCGCGCAACCAGGCATGGGCACTGCTGTGGGCCACCTGCTGGTGCCAAAGCACATCAACATGCACCGCTGGCACCGCCAGCGGCAGCTCGCGCAGCACCAACGCATCGGCCCGACCCGTGGCACCAACAAAATGCCGCGGCAGCACGGTCAGGAGGTCGGTCGTGGCCACCACCTGACCCGCGGTGAAGAACTGGTTCACCGTGAGCACCACCCGGCGGCGGCGAGACAAGGCCGTGAGCGCTTCGTCCACAAAACCGAAAGGGCGGCCCGAGAAGCTCACCAACAGATGGCGTGCATGGCAATAGGCCTCCAGGTCCAGGGGCTGTGAAGCCAGCGGATGGCCCTTGCGCATCACCACGACATATTCCCCGTCATACAGGCGCTGGTGCACAAACCGGGGTACCGCTTCCTGCAGATGGGTGGCACCGAGTTCGGACAGCACACCTGGAAAATGCCCGATGGCCATGTCGGCACCGCCGGAAGCCAGCAGTTCGCGAGGATCCCGTGTGGTCAAGGGCAACACCCGCAGACTCAGCCCCGGCGCCTCGCGATCCAGGATATGCACCAGCCCGGGCACCAGTCTGGCGGCTGTGGCATCGGACATGGCCAGCACAAAGACCTCGTGGGCCTGCGCCGGGTCAAACCGGCCCGGCGCAAGCGAACTGCGCAACTGCGCCAGCGCATCCCGCACCGTCGGCCACAGCGCCAGCGCCTTGGGTGTGGGCTCCACGCCATGACCGCTGCGGTGAACGAGTTCATCACCTAGGGTTTCGCGCAAGCGCTTGAGCGCATTGCTCACTGCTGGCTGCGTCATCGCCAACCGGGCGGCTGCCCGGGTGATGTTGCGCTCGGACATCACCTCGTTGAACACCCTCAGCAGGTTGAGGTCCAGTGTGCGGAAATTGACGTCATTTTTTATCATCACCGTGGTGAATATACGTCATCATCAATATCCATTGGCGTGACATCAGGGTTTACCCTATTATTCGGGTGTCCAAAAGACCCCTCTAGGAGTTTGCCATGAGCACCATCACTTCCGCCGCCCTATCGAACGACATTGCTCTACGGGCCATGCAACCCGCTGGCGAGACCACTGCACCTCGCGCACGGCGCAGCGCACGCGGTCTGGCAGCGATGTTGCTGTCGGCTGCCGTGGCCGGCACCGTGCTGGTCGCCGACCGGGTGATTCAAACATGGGGCGATCAGCATGTGTTTGTGGCCTGGGTGCTGCTGTGGGTCGTGGTGTTCGCCGCGTCGGCCCTGTTCGCCGGTACCGCCCGCCAACTGGCGCAACGCAGCCTGCACACGCTGGACGAGTGGTCTCGCCTGCTGGCCCAGGCCCGGGCCGAGGCGCGTCTGTGGGATCTTGCCCGGAGCGACCCGCGGCTGATGGACGAGCTGCGCCAGGCCCAGCAGCGCGACACTACCGACTTCGACGAAGCGCTCGCTCCACTGGGCATGGAAACCGGCAGCGCACCGGTTGCTCGCAGCGGCTGGGGACGCTTCCCGGAGCGCCTGGCAGAAAGCCGCGCACGTAACATTCACCTGTACTACATCTGATCCAGAATTGCCGGGCGGGGACACAAGGGCCAGGCAGAAAAAAAAGCCACCGGTGACGGTGGCTTTTTTTCGCCCGGCGTCGTTCACCCCGGGTTGACAAGGCGGCACGGCAGATCGTGCCGGACCGCCAGAACCTTCAGACGGTTTCGAGCCGCTTTTGCAGATCGGCCTTGGTCGCCACCAGTGCCTGCGGCAGGTGGTAAGCCAGCTGCTCGAAGTGCGCGTCGTGCAGCTTGAACTCCTCGGCCCAGGCGGCCTTGTCGATGCTGGTCACCTGCGCGAACTGCTCGGCATTGAAGTCCAGGCCGGTCCAGTTGATTTCGGCGTAGGCCGGGGCGGTGCCGAACATCGTGGCCTGGCCCTGGGCCTTGCCTTCGATGCGGTCGATCATCCACTTGAGCACGCGCATGTTGTCACCGTAGCCCGGCCACACGAACTTGCCTTCGGCGTTCTTGCGGAACCAGTTCACGCAGAACATCTTGGGCTGCTGCGCGCCGGTCTTGGCCACGGTCTCGCCCACGTTCAGCCAGTGCTGGAAGTAGTCGCTCATGTTGTAGCCGCAGAAGGGCAACATGGCGAACGGGTCGCGGCGCACCACGCCCTGCGCGCCGAAGGCGGCGGCTGTGGTCTCCGAACCCATGGTGGCGGCCATGTAGACGCCTTCGGTCCAGCTGCGGGCTTCGGTCACCAGCGGCACGGTGGTGCTGCGGCGGCCGCCGAACATGAAGGCGTCGATCGCGACCCCCGCCGGGTTGTCCCATTCGCTGTCCAGCGCCGGGTTGTTGGTCGCGGCCACGGTGAAGCGCGAGTTCGGGTGCGCTGCCTTGGTGCCCTTTTCCTTGGCAATCGCCGGGGTCCAGTCGTTGCCCTGCCAGTCGACCAGGTGATCCGGCAGCGAGCCGGTGTCTTTTTCCATGCCTTCCCACCATACGTCGCCGTCATCGGTCAGGGCCACGTTGGTGAAGATCACGTTTTGGTTCAGCGACAGCATGCAGTTCGGGTTGGTGTGCATGTTGGTGCCGGGAGCGACGCCGAAGTAGCCCGCTTCGGGGTTGATGGCCAGCATCTTGCCGTCGGCCTGGGGCTTGACCCAGGCGATGTCGTCACCGATGGTGGTGACCTTCCAGCCGGGGAAAGCGCTCTCGGGCGGCACCAGCATGGAGAA
>DAIOEI010000033.1:0-11384 GCA_036746335.1 Hydrogenophaga sp.
GCACCGCCGAGCTGTTTCTGACCCTGAAGGGCAAGCATTCGCTGATGGTGGTGGAACACGACATGAGCTTTATCCGGGCGATTTCGGAGAGGGTGACGGTGTTGTGTGATGGGTCGGTGTTGGCTGAAGGCACGCTGGACGAGGTGCAGGCCGACGAACGCGTCATCGAGGTTTATCTTGGGCGCTGAGTCTGTGGTCGCCGGTTGCTTGGTTTGGCCGGGCCGAGACCCGGCACCTCACTGAAGCACTGGTGCACGAGGAAATCAACATGAGCCTGCTAGAAGTCAAAGACGTCAACCAGTACTACGGCGGCAGCCATATCCTGCGCAACGTCAACCTCACCGCTGAACTGGGCAAGGTCACCGTCGTGCTCGGCCGCAACGGTGTGGGCAAGACCACGCTGCTCAAGTCCCTGATGGGCCTGGTGCCCATCAAAAGCGGCGGCATCACGCTGGATGGCAAAGCCATCGACAAAGCCACGCCTTACGAGCGCGCCCGGCAAGGCATGGGCTTTGTGCCGCAAGGCCGCGAGATCTTTGGCCGCCTCACCGTGCAGGAAAACCTGCTCATGGGCCTGGCCTACAAAAAGGGCAACACGCCCATCCCCGCCGAGCTGTTCGAGCTGTTCCCGGTGCTCCAGCAGATGCTGGGGCGAAGAGGGGGCGACCTCTCCGGCGGTCAGCAGCAGCAACTGGCGATTGCGCGTGCGCTGGCCGCGGGCCCCAAGCTGCTGATCCTGGACGAGCCCACCGAAGGCATCCAGCCCAACATCATCAAGGACATTGGCAAGGTGATCCGCATGCTCGCCGACCGCGGCAACATGGGCATCGTGCTGGTGGAGCAGTACTACGACTTCGCCGAAGCGCTGGCCGATCACTATGTGGTGATGGAGCGCGGCGAGGTGATCGCCAGCGGCCCCGGCAGCGAGATGCAGGCCAAGGGCATCCGGCAACTCGTGGCGATCTGAGGGCAGAGACCTTCAGCCGATGTCGTGCACCTTGCCCAGCAGGCCTTCGTGGGGTGGCGGGGGTTTGTAGCCCGAGGGCAGCGACATGCCACCTGCCGCCCGGCCCGTGTGGGCCTGTTCGCCCAGACCGGCGTGGATCTCGGTGGTGCGGTAGAGGTCGCGCAGACCTTGTGCGCGCTGCTTGAGCGCGGCATGCTCGGCAATGCGGGCTTCGTAGCGCTGCAACACCAGGTGAGCGGATTCGATCAGCTTGGCGTTGAGCGTGCGCTCGCCATCGACCAGCAGCTTTTCCACCGCTGCCTGCGGGTCGCCGCGCAAGCTCAGGGTCATGGCTTCTTCTGTGAGTTTGAGGATTTCGCTGTGCGCAGCCCGCACCCGGTTGATGTACTGCTGGCGACCGACCGTGGCGCAGGTCAGCAGCTCGGTCAGGGCACGGCTGGTGCAAAAGCGCAGGCTCATGGTTTCCACCGAGGCGTCCACTTCGTAGAGCTGGATGGACCGGATGGCAAGTCGTGTCATCAACGCCAGTAGGTTGCTGGCAGACTCAAAATCAAATTCGGGCGTGAGGATGGTCTTGGCCATGCGGCGGACCTCCTGAAGTGCCTGTGCTGTCTGGTATTCCTGGATGGAAATGAGTGCGCGCACCACGTCCAGCAAGCGGCGGGGCCGGGGGTTGTCGGGGTGGCGATCCCGCAGGTGTTCCAGGCTCTCGGCACAGCGTTGCAGACCACGCGGATCGTTGCTGTCCAGTCGCGCAAACGCCAGCAGCACCAGCGCCTGCGCGTCGTACAGCTTGGAGTCCAGCCCAATACGTGTGGCCCGGTCCAGCAGCGCTACCCCTTCGTCCCGCTCCCCGGCGTACCAGGCCATCATGCCGTGCTTGAGCAGGCGGTTCACCGAGGAGGGCGTCAGTTGGGTGGCCATTTTGAAGGTGGCCAGCGCGTTCTTGAAATTGCCGAGTTCGAACTGGGCCCGGCCCATGATGTCATAGGCATCGGTGTAGCCAGGGTCTGTTTCGATCAGGCCTTGAAGCGTGGTGGTGGCGCGCTGCGGATAACCTGCCTCCAGTTGGGCCCTGGCCACACCCAGTTTGGCCCAAGGCAGCGTTTTGGCCTCCACCACCGCTTCGTACATGCTTTGGGCTTCCGTGAGGTTGCCGCTGCGCAGCATCAGCTCGGCGCCGATGCGGGCGGCGTACAGCCAGTACGGAGCGCGGGCAGCAAAGCGCTCCCGGCACAGGGCGGCCGCTTTTTCATGCTGGTCTTGCTCAATGGCGGTGAAGATGTCCTTGAGCTGCTGCTTGCGGTGGCGGGCCTGGTAGATGCGCTCGGCCAGGCCCATGGCGGTGTGTGGTTTGAGCAGGTAGGCGTCCAGCGCAGACTCGGCCGCCTCGGCGACCTTGCTGTAGGACGACTCGGAGGTCACCATCACGAAGACGGAAAAAAACGGCAGCAGCTGGTTGCGCCGGAGGTCGTCGAGCAGATCCTGGCCCGTGATTTCTTCGCGTTCGAAATACTGCTCGCAGACGATCACATCGTAGGTGCCCATCTCCAGCTTGGTGCGGGCATCGACCAGCCGCGCGCACTGCACGATGGTGCCCACGCCAAACTCCTTGAGCTGGGATACCAGGATCGACCGCGACTGCGGGTTGCCGTCGATCACCAGCGCGCGCGCATCCTGCAGATCGGTGGAGGGACTGGTCATGGGCGGCAGCGATCAGGCGAGTGCGCGGTGTGTGGGGTTCCAAAAAAGGCGGCCGAGTGAGCGGACCCTGCGGAGTCAGCAAGCCATGCTGGGCATTGTGCACAGCACAGAGCCCTCGCGGTCTGTGGAATTGCCGGGTGGTGCAGGCGCATTTCTGCGCCGAGCGGGGGCTGGGTCGCTCAGACGCCCCAGATGCGGGGCTTGTTTCCTGGCAGGTTCCAGGCCAGTGGCCGCATCTTGGACCACACCGTTTGCAGACTGTGCATGAGGGGCTCGACCAGCGGTGCAGCCGCACGCACCACCAGGGTCTGTGTGTTGGGGCAGGTGGCGCCGATCCGCACTTCAGATGGCAGGCTGGCAAAAGTGCTGCGCACGCCGTCGAGCAAGGTCTCCCGGCGCTCGCGCGCGATGGCACTGCCACAGGCGAGCCACAGCGTGCCCAGACAGCGAAGGCCGTCCAGGCCCAGCGGTGAGTCAAGCAGTCGGGAATCGCTGGCATCGATGCGCGCCTGCTCCAGCCACAGTCCGGGGATTTCCAGGTGTTGCCGGAAACAACCCTGTGTGAAGGCTTCACCGGCGGAGGGCAGACCCAGCGCCACCACATCCCAAGCCATCAATTCGGCATCTTCGCCCAGGTGGGCCTGCAGGTGGTTGTGGGCCTGGCAGCCGGGGTAGGCAATCGACTCCAGCGGCAACCATTCAAGCCGCGCGCCAGGTGCCAAGCTCAGGCTGATGCTTTGCCGGGTGGGCGCTTCGTTCTCACTGGCATAGAACCGGGTGGCGCCAGGTGTACTGATCAGGCCGTGGGCACCCGCATCGACGCGGACTTGTACCTCCAGCGCATCACCTCCCACCAGGCCGCCAGGCGGGTGGACGATCACGTTGTGGCATACGGCGTCGCCCTCGGGGTAGAGGCTTTTGAGAATGCGCAAGGGACCGGTGTGCTCGTGCATCAGGCGCGTTCTGCCGTGGTCATTCTGGTAGTGGAGCTGGAGTTGGGCGTGCCATGGCATGTGCCGAGTTTATGCCGGGTTAGTCTGTGTCCGACCATGGCCTGAGGGTTTCTGTCAAGCCGCCAGATCGCAACAAATGGGGGGTCCAAAGCGTGTTATTGCTGCGCTGCGCAAACGCCTCGCTGCCTACCATCTAGGCGTAGGACAGCAATTCGGGTTTGCTTCAAGAGGAGCTGGCCGACAGCTGTGCGCCCGGGTCATCGGCTCGCTGGCTGGTGAAAAGACGGATCACTTATCGGAAGGCGGAGGTGGGGTGTGGATATCGCGACCTTGATCGGAATTCTGGGGTCTTTGGGCATTGTGGTTTCGGCCATCGTGCTCGGTGCCTCGGCGATGATTTTCCTCAATGCACCGTCTTTGCTGATCGTGCTGGGCGGCAGCTTGTTTGTGGTGCTCAGCAAGTTCAGCCTGCAGCAGTTCCTGGGCGCTTTCAAGGTGGCCTCCAAGGCCTTTTCGTTCAAGCTGCCGAGCATGGAAGTGCTGATTGACGAAATCATGGAGGCTGCCAGGATTGCGCGCAAAGAAGGCATGCTGGCTCTGGATAACCGCGATTCCAGCGTGCCCCTTTTCAAGACCGGATTGCAGATGGTGGTGGACGGAGAGCCGCCCGAGGCCGTGCGCAGCTTTCTGGAGCGCGAGCGGGTGCTGACCATGGAGCGCCATCGCTGGGGAGCCAAGGTGTTCTCGGCTTTGGGCGATGTGGGGCCAGCCATGGGCATGATCGGTACGCTGATCGGCTTGGTCCAGATGCTCTCCAACATGGACGATCCCAAGTCGATTGGTCCGGCCATGGCGGTGGCTTTGTTGACCACGCTCTACGGAGCCATGATGGCCACCATGGTCTTCCTGCCCATGGCAGACAAGCTCAACCTGCGCATGACCGAAGAGGCGCGCATGAACGCTTTGCTGATCGATGCATTGACGTCCATCCAGGCGGGGAACCATCCGCGCGTGATCGAAAAGTTGCTCAACACCTACCTGCCCCCGGCCAAACGCAAGAGCGCCGAGGGCTGAAGTCATGGAAGAGCCCGTTGAAGAGAAACCCGGCATGCCCGCCTGGGTGATGACGTTTGCCGATTTGATGTCGCTGCTGATGTGCTTCTTCGTGTTGCTGCTGTCTTTTGCCGAGATGGATGCGATGAAGTTCAAGCAGATAGCCGCCTCGATGGAGAAGGCCTTCGGGGTGCAGCGCAAAGTGCCGGCCACGGAAATCCCCATGGGCACCAGCCCGGTGTTTGACAAGTTCTCCCCCGGTATTCCGCAGCCTACTGTGCTGGAGAATGTGCAGCAGCAGACCAGCCAGGATGATCCCAAACTGCGCACCTTCACCAGCGACAGCGCCGCCGAAGAAGCGGCCAAGGCGGCGGTTCAGCAACAGATGTTGCTGACAGTGGAGCAATTGCAGACCGCACTGACCGAGGAGTTGGGCAAGGGCATGCTGCAGATTGAGCAGGGGCCCAAACGGTTGATCATTCGCATTGAAGAGCGGGGATCGTTTGCATCGGGGTCGGCCGATTTGAGCCCTGCGTTTGCCGAGATGGTGGGTCAGGTGGGCCAGTCACTGGCGCAAATACCTGGGGATATCGCGGTGGAGGGTCATACCGATGAGATCCCCATCAGCACCGCGCGTTTTCGCTCCAACTGGGATCTGTCGGCCGGTCGCGCTGCGGCAGTGGCCAACGCCTTGCTGGCCCGCCAGCAGGTACAGGCCGAGCGGTTGCGGGTGCAAGGTCATGCCGATACCCGACCTCGTGTGGCCAACGACTCCGTGGCCAACCGCGCTTTGAACCGCCGGGTCGAAATTGTGGTGGACCTCTCGGGGCCGGTGGAAGCGCTGGAGCAACGGGTCAAGGAGCTGGTGGGGCAGGGCCGCGCCGATCTGGTGCCGCAGCTGGGCTGGCGCTGAGGGTGCTGCCGGGCGCCAGGGCAGGCCGCGCTGGTTTCCTCTCAGCCCCTCAGGTCCCAGGTGCGGACTGGGCCAACTTTCTCTCGCGCTGCAGATGCAACAAGCGGGTGAATTCGGCACCAAAAACCTGTGTCATGCGGCCGAACTGGGTCAGCCGTGCTTCGTTGATCGGGCTGCTGGAGCTGCCAGCGTCGGCCCACCACAGGCCCATGGCATGGGAGCGCACCTGCACTGTTCCCAGCAGACAACCAGCGTCGGTGGTCCATTGCGCAAGGGCCGCTGGCAATCGGCTGCGTGCTGCGGGTACTTGTTGCGGCCGGATCCAGAGCGTGGCCGAGGGGTGCTGCATCAGCTTGGAGACCACACCATCGCCAGTCAGCGGTAGCTGGATCTCGCGGGCCTGGATCGGTGTGTCAAAGCCGTGTGCCACGTAGCACACCAGCAGATCTGACCCCGCCTGCTTGAGGAACAGTGCGCAGCGCAGCAGGCCCATGTCCTGGTGGAGATGGCTCAAAGCCTCGCTCATGAAGGCCGCCAGATTGTCGAATCCGGTTTGCTGGCAACGCTGCTCAAAGTTCAGCAAGACAGGCTCTGCCTTGGCGCCTGTGTGGTGCGCTGGCGGGGCTGACCGCACGGAAGCCACCGGCGCGGGCGCTGCCGTCGGGGGCGGGGTTTGCCGCTGGGTCGGCGCCACTGGTGGCGCTGACTTCAAGGAGGCCGGTCGCTGGCGCAAGCGTCGGCGAGCGGGCGGCACTGGCCACAGCAGGCGAGCAGCTGCGGGGTTCAGTCCATCGTTGAAGCGGGTGTCCTGGCTGGCGATCAGTGTCCACTGGAGCAGATCCTGGCGGACGCGGTCCATCGGCTGAGACAAATGGGCAGAGGCCACAGCCAGCCATTGGCGGGCCCTGGCGCTGTACCAGCTGGTTTGCAACTCCAGCGCCAACGCATAGGCCAGGGCGCAGCCCGTGGTGGGCAGGTGCAGCGAGCGTGCAAGTGCCGGTGGAATTTCGGGTGCCGCGTCTTCGGTCCAACCCAGCCGGGCCGCTTGCGCGACCTGCGCGGTAGGCAACACATGGGCATGCCGAAGATCGGAGGCCTCGCCCACGCCCAGGTCTTGCAGGTGCCAGGCGTTGAGTTCTTGCAGATCACAGCCCAGCAGTTCCCGCTCGACCAGGGCGCGCCGTTCTCCGCCAGCGACCCGGGCCTCAATCACCGCCGCCACGGCGGGGTGGGCCCAGGGCAGCTTCCAGCGCACCATGCCCATGAGCCGGGTAAGCCAGCTGCGGTGGTCTTCGTCGCCGGCACGGTGTTGGCGCCCCCAGCCTTGTGCAAAAAGCGCAGCCAACTGACTGGTCGCCATGGCCTGGCGAGACAGCAGCTGTGCTCGCTCGTTGGTGCCGACAGGTCGGGACAATCGGGCCCGCAGCAAGTTCTGGGTGCGTTGGATACCGATCACGTTCAGAGCTTGCTGCAAGCTGCGAATGCCCTCACGCAGCCTGGGCTCGCGCGCCGCCAGTGACAGCAAGTCCAGGGCCAGTGGCGGATCTGCATCCGCCAGGTTCTGCGCTTCACGCAGACTGACTTGGGGAGACAGCAGGCGACGCACCTCGTCCTCACTGCTGAGCAAGGGCAGGCGCACCTGCAACAAGGCTTCGCGCCAGGCGGCAAGGCCCCTTGGTGGTTGCGATGTCGGGGAAGTATCGGACGGCATGCGAGGCAGACAGAGCGAGGATCAGCGGGGCATGGGCGCAAGCATACCCGCAGGCGGCCCGGATTTTCGTGCCCGGCGAGTGCTGGCGCAGCCTCTCAGGCGTTTTCAGCGCCGTGACCAGAAATCGCGGTGCGGCGCCACCATCTCGTCCTCCAGCGCCTGGATGGGGCCGATCACCTCGATGGCTTTTTGTCCGCGCGCAATCAGCTCCCGGCAGGGCAGGGCCAGCGTGGGGTTCTCGGCATGGTTGCCGGTGAGGGCCAGCAGGGCTTCTTCGCTCGCTCCGTAGACGATGCGGCCGATGTTGGCCCAGTACGCGGTGCCGGTGCACATGGCGCAGGGCTCGAATGTGGTCACCAGCGTGCAGTGCGCCAGGTACTCACCCGGCCAGTTGTCCGCCGCCGTGCGCGCCAACGTGGATTCGGCGTGGTTCACCGTGTCGATGTTGCCCTGCTCGGCCAGCACCGTCTCGCCATCGGGCGCGACCAGCAGCGCGCCAAACGGGTGCCGGCCCATGGCGGCGGCGCGGAGCGCCACCTCATTGGCGTGTCGCAGATGGCGAGTGACTTGCTCTGGTGTCATGGTGCGTGGTGTGCTCGGAGCGAAGTGTCTTGTTCCAAGGGCACCGCGGAACCGGCTCCGCCGGGCCGCCAGTGCCGCCCCCTGGGGGGTGACGCCGCAGGCGGCGCGGGGGGTTAACCTTGTGATCCGCGATGCGCCCAACCCGTGGTGTGTTTCTCGATCCAGCTGAACAGCTCGTACATCAGCATGGCCATGATGCCCACCACCAGCAGGCCGCTGAAGGCCAGGCCCATCTGCATGGAGCTACCCGCCGAGATCAGCAGGTAGCCGATGCCCTCGTTGGCGGCTGTCATCTCCGACACGGTGGTGCCCACAAAGGCCAGCGTGATGGCGACCTTGAGCGAGCCGAAGAAGTAAGGCATGGAGCGCGGCAGGCCGACCTTGGTCAGCACGTCCCAGCGCTTGGCACCCAGCACCCGCAGCACGTCTTCCAATTCCGGCTCCAGCGTGGCCAGGCCGGTGGCGATGTTCACCATGATGGGAAAGAAGCTGATGAGAAAGGCCGTGAGGATAGCCGGGCCGACGCCAATACCGAACCACACCACCAGGATGGGCACAAAGGCCGCCTTGGGCAGCGCGTTGAAGGCGGTCATCAGCGGGTACACCGCTGCATAGGCCAGGCGCGAGCTGCCGATCAGAAACCCAAGCAAAACACCGACCACGATGGCGATGCCAAAGCCCACCATGGTGACCCAGAAGGTGCGCCAGGCGTGCCCCAGGATGACCTCCTTGAACTCCAGCGTCTGCTCCCAGATCCGCGAGGGACTGGGGAAGATGAACTCCGAAACCCCAAACCCTTTGCAAATTACTTCCCAGATCACGATGATCGCAAACAACAGCAGAAAGGGCGACCAGCGTTCGACTTGTTTTTTGTTCATGGTGAGGTCGCCTTACTGGTTGATGGCCGTGCCGGTTTTTCTCATCGCACCAATGTGGCCGCGCAACTCATGGACGATGTCCGTGAACTCTGGGGTGTAGGTCACTTCCAGGTCGCGGGTGCGCGGGATCGGGATCTCGCGCTGCACCACAAAACGGCCCGGGCTCCTGCTCATGCAGTACACCGTGTCCGCCAGAAACACGCTCTCGCGCAGATCGTGCGTGACCAGGATGACGTTGAACCGCTGCGCTTCCCACAGGTCGCGCAGCGTGCACCACAGCTCTTCGCGTGTGAATGCATCGAGTGCGCCGAAAGGTTCATCGAGCAGCAGCATCTTGGGCTCGTGGATCAGCGCGCGGCAAATGCTGGCGCGCTGCTGCATGCCGCCCGAGAGCTCCCAGGGAAACTTCTTTTCCATGCCCCCCAGGCCCACGCTGGTCAGCAGCTTGCTCGCGCGCTCTTCGAATTCTTTGCGCCGGTCCTTGAACTGGCTGCGAAATGGTTCAACGATTTCCAGCGGCAGCAGCACGTTGTCCAGCGTGGTGCGCCAGGGCAGCAGGCTGGGCGCCTGGAAGGCCATGCCCGAGATCTTCAGCGGCCCGGTCACCGGCTGGTTGTCGATGGTGATCTTGCCCATGCTGGGCATCTTCAGCCCAGTGGTGAGCTTCATGAAGGTGGACTTGCCGCAGCCCGAAGGGCCGACAATGGCAATGAACTCACCTTTCTTGACCTTGAGGTTGATGTCTTCGACGGCAAAACTGTTCTTGGCCAGCAACTCTTCGTTGTAGGCCAGCCAGACCTGATCGAATTCAACAAAAGGTTTTTCGGCGTGGGATGAGAGCGAGGCTTCGGTCATGGAGCGGTCCTGAAAAAAAGGCCAGCCGTCTCAAAAGACGCTGGCCCAGGCCTGAGCAAGGCGGGGCGCGCCAGCCTTACTTTTTGGCAGGCAGGACGTTGAGTTCGGCGGCTGTGGGCAGCATGCTGCCATCCCAGACGGCCTTGGGATCGATCCGAGTCTTGGTGGCGTAGGCGTCAGAGACTTGCGAGGCCATCAGGGCCAGGCGGCCAAGGTTGACTTGGCCAAAGCCTTCGCTGCGGGCGTCCGGGCTGGCAACCACCGAGTCGATGGCCAGTTGCAGGCGGCGTGTCTCCAGGCCCACGTTGATGATGCCGTCACGCGCCTTGACCGTGGCCACACCTGCGGCCGGGTTGGCCATGACTTCTTTGGCGCCCTTGGCAAAGGCCGTCAGAAATGCCTTGATGGCAGCCGGGTTTTCTTTGATCAGCTTCGGGCTGGCGATGATGGCGTTGCCGTACAGCTTCACGCCATGGTCAGCGTAGGGCATGATGACCACGTCTGACGCCTTGATGCCGCGCGCCTCCAGATTCAGCAGTGAGGTGAATGAAAAGCCGGTGATGGCCTCGATGTCGCCACGCACCAGCATGGTTTCACGAAGAGGCGGGTCCATGGAGGTCCATGCCACTTCGCCAATGCCGTTGGCTTTCTGGAAGATCGGGAAGGCCTTGCGACCCGCGTCAAACACGGGAGCGCCCAGCTTTTTGCCCGTCAGATCGGCGGGTTTGGCAATACCACTCTTCTTCAAGGCCAGCACGGCTGCGGGCGTGTTGTTGTAGACCATCATCACGGCCACCGGTTTGTTGGGGGCGTCCGGGTTGTTGGCGTGAAATTCCATGAGGGCTGCCATGTCGGCAAAGCCCATGTCGTAGGTGCCTGAGGCCACGCGGGTCACGGTTCCACCCGAGCCGTTGCCCGAATCGATGGTCACATCCAGCCCGGCAGCTTTGTAGTAACCCTTGGCGGCCGACTGCAGGAACAGAGCGGCAGGCCCCTCAAAACGCCAGTCGAGCTGGAATTTCAGGGCGGTTTGCGCATGCGCGCTGCCCAACGCAGCAGCAGCAGCCAGCAGGATGGTGGTTTTGAGGAATTGGCGCTTTTTCATGAAGTCTCCGAGGACGGCTGATGGAAGAAACCGGACGCAAACGCGCGCCGCTGTCGAGAAGGGCAGCAAAAATGGTGCCAGGGTGGGGCCTGTGTGGGGTGCTGTGCATTCATGGTGCAAATTAACCCACTCGTCTGAATACATGTGTGTATACAGATTCTTCTCGGGCGTTGGTCCCCCGTCATCATGAATAACCCTGAATTGGTGCGTTCTTGAGCGCTGTGCCCAATGGTGGTGCAGAACGCGAATCCGGTGGGCTGCTTGCAGCTTGGTGCTGCGAAAGTGCTTGAGCAGGATCAATCGAGTTCCTGGGGCAGCAGCAGGTTCAGCGCAATCGACAGCACCGCTGCCGGCAGCAGCCCGCTGGTCATGAGCACCCTGGCGGTATCGGGCAGATGCTGCAAGGCCTCGGGCGCCAACTGCAGGCCCAGCCCTACCGACAATGAAATGGCGAAGATCACCATGTTCCGACGGTTCCATTTCACGTCTGCGAGCATGCTCACGCCGGCCGCCGTGACCATGCCGAACATGATGATCACCCCGCCGCCCAGCACCGTGATGGGCATGGACGCAATCACGGCACCAAACTTCGGCACCAAACCGCACAGGATCAGGAACACCGCACCCAGGGTGACCACATGGCGGCTCATCACGCCGGTCATG
>DAIOEI010000034.1:0-9361 GCA_036746335.1 Hydrogenophaga sp.
CGCGGATCAGGCTGGTGGACAGCGCGGCGTACTGCACGCCGTAGTCTTCTTCGCCGCATTCGCCCAGGGTGCGCCCGTCAAAACCGATGAGGGCGCTGTGGCCGAAGTAGCTGTAGACGCCGTCAAAGCCCGAGGCGTTGGCCACCGCCACGTAGGTGTTGTTGGCCCAGGCCATGGCCTTGGCCATGAGCACCTGCTGGTCTTTGGCGGGGTACATGTAGCCCTGGCAACGCACGATGAGTTCGGCCCCCTTCATGGCGCAGTCGCGCCAGATCTCGGGGTAGTTGCCGTCGTCGCAAATGATTAGGCTGATCTTCAGGCCCTTGGGGCCTTCGCTCACATACGTGCAGTTGCCGGGGTACCAGCCTTCAATGGGCACCCACGGCATGATCTTGCGGTACTTCTGCACGATCTCGCCCTGGACGTTCATCAGGATCAGCGTGTTGTACGGCGCCTTGTTGGGGTGCTCTTCGTGCCGCTCGCCGGTGAGCGAGAACACGCCCCACACCTTGGCCTTGCGGCAGGCCTCTGCAAAGATGGCCGTCTCGGCACCGGGCACGGTGGACGCGGTGTCGTACATCTCTTTGGCGTCGTACATGATCCCGTGCGTGCTGTACTCGGGAAAGATCACCAGGTCCATGCCGGGCAGGCCGGACTTCATGCCGACGATCATGTCGGCGATCTTGCGCGCGTTGTCCAGCACCTCGGCCTGGGTGTGCAGGCGCGGCATCTTGTAATTGACCACCGCCACACCGACGGTGTCTTTGCTGCTGGAAATGTCGCCGTGCATCATGGTTCACAACTCCTGTTGAATGGTTAATGGAGCCGATGCGAAGTGCCTCGTTCCAGGGCACCGCGGAACCGGCTTTGCCGGGCCGCCAGTGCCGCCCCCTTGAGGGGGTCGCGCGCAGCGCGGCGGGGTGATCCATCAGTGGGAAATCATCCAGGGGCGTTTGCTCGGAAAGGCTTTCGCTCCACTGGCCGACGTGACCGTGGCCTTGCTGCGCCCGGTGCCACAACAGCCACAGCCCGGCGGGTGTTTGAGCCGGGCGTAGTCGCCCGAGCGTTTGGGCTCGTGGCTGGCCCGCTCGTTCACGCCGATGGCGGTGCGCACGCCACCGTCCATGAGCGCCAGCCGCGGCGCGGACACCATCACACGCGGCGCGGCGGTGCCGCAGTCCGGGCAGGCGGCGGGCTCGTTGCGCTCGCTCAGGCTGCGAAAGGCGTCGAAGCCGCCGCAGCTGGGGCACTCGTAGTCGTAAGTGGGCATCAGGTGGCTCCAGAGTTCAGATGTCTTCGCCAGTACACACCACGGAACCGGCTTCGCCGGGCCGTTGGTGTGGCCCCCTTGAGGGGGTGACGCGAAGCGGCGCGGGGGTGTTTCAAACATCCTGCGACAGCGGCATCTGGATCGAGCCGTCGATGTGCTTGATCGGGCCGCTCGCGTTCGGGTTGATGTCGAACTCGAAGATCTGCGTGGGCAGCCACAGCGTGGCGCAGGCGTTGGGCACGTCCACCACGCCGCTGATGTGGCCCTGCACCGGGGCCGTGCCCAGAATGGAATAGGCCTGGGCGCCCGAGTAGCCGAACTTCTTGAGGTACTCGATGGCGTTCAGGCAGGCCTGGCGGTAGGCCACGTTCACGTCCAGGTAGTACTGCTTGCCGCTTTCGTCGACGCTGATGCCTTCGAAGATCACGTAGTCGTTGTAGGTCGGCACGATGGGGCTGGGCTTGAAGATCGGGTTCTTGATGCCGTACATGGCCATGCCACCCTTGATGACCGAGACCTTCATGTGCACCCAGCCGGCCATTTCGATGGCGCCGCAGAAGGTGATTTCGCCGTCGCCCTGGCTGAAGTGCAGGTCGCCCACCGACAGGCCCGCGCCGTCCACGTACACCGGGAAGAAGATCTTGGAGCCGCGCGAGAGGTCCTTGATGTCGCAGTTGCCGCCGTGTTCGCGCGGGGGCACGGTGCGTGCGCCGGTGGCCGCCGCCTTGGCCTTGGCCTCGCCGGTGAGCTTGCCCATGTGGGCGGTGGCGGCAAACGGCGGGTTGGCCAGGCCGCTGGTGGCGGGGTCGGAATCGATCAGCGCCTGCTCGCGCGCGTTCCAGGTCTCCAGCATCTTGGGGTCGGGCAGGCAGCCGATCAGGCCGGGGTGGATCAGGCCCGCGTACTTCACGCCCGGCACGTGGCGCGAGGTGGTGAACATGCCGTGGAAGTCCCAGATCGACTTCTGCGCCAGCGGGAAATGTTCGGTCAGGAAGCCGCCGCCGTTCTTCTTGCTGAAGAAGCCGTTGAAGCCCCAGAGGCTGTCTTCCTTGGCGCCGATGTCCAGCAGCTCGACCACCAGCAGGTCGCCGGGCTTGGCGCCCTTCACGCCGACCGGGCCGCTCAGGTAGTGCACCGTGCTCAGGTCGATGTCGCGCACGTCGTCGGCGCTGTCGTTGTTCTGGATGAAGCCGCCGGTCCAGTCGTAGGTTTCCAGCACGAAGTCGTCGCCGGGGTTGACCCAGCAGGCCATGGGAATGTCGGGGTGCCAGCGGTTGTGCACCATCTCGTTGGACGGGGCGGGGGCGTTCAGGTCGACCTTGATGAGGGTTTCAGGCATGTTGTGCTCCTGGTGGGTGGTGTGGCGAAATCAGACGGAGAGGTAGGACTTGATGCGCGCCTCGTCGGTGTCGGCGCGGGCGGTTTCGTGCACCAGCCGGCCGCCTTCGATGACGAACAGGCGGTCGGCCACGTCCATGGCAAACGACAGCACCTGCTCGGAGACCACGATGGTCAGCTTGCGCATCTTCTGGATCTCGTTGAGCGCCTTGGCGATGTCTTTGATGATGGAGGGCTGGATGCCTTCGGTGGGCTCGTCGAGCAGCAGCACCTTGGGGTTGGTGACCAGCGCGCGGGCAATGGCCAGCTGCTGCTGCTGCCCGCCCGAGAGGTTGCCGCCCTTGCGGCGGCGCATGTCCCACAGCACCGGGAACAGCGCGTAAATCTCCTCGGGAATGGTCTTGTCTTTGGCGTTTTCCAGCCCGGTCTGGATGTTCTCTTCCACCGTGAGGGTGGGGAAGATCATGCGGCCCTGCGGCACATAGGCAATGCCCTTGGCCACCCGGCGGAAGCTCTCGTCTTGCGACACGTCCTGCCCGGCCACGCTAACCGATCCGGACTTGATGGGCAACACGCCCATGAGGCTCTTGAACAGCGTGGTCTTGCCCATGCCGTTGCGGCCCATGATGGCCACGGTTTCGTTGGCGTTGCCGTCGAACGAAATGCCGTGCAGCGCCTCGCTCTGGCCGTAGGCGACAAACAGGTCTTTGACTTGCAGCATCAAGATTCCTCGGTTAAGTCCACTGACCGGCGCACGGGTCTGATCCAAGGGCACCGAGGAACCGGCTTTGCCGGGCCTCAGATGCCGTCCCCCTCCCGCCGCAGGCGAGAGAGGGGGAAGACGCGCAGCGGCGCAGGGGGTGTTGCACGTCAGTGCCCCAAATACACATCAATGACTTTTGGATCGGCCTGCACCTGGTCCATCGGACCTTCGGCCAGGATCTTTCCCTGGTGCATCACCGTGACCTTGTGGGCGATCTTCTTGACGAAGTCCATGTCGTGCTCGATCACGATCACCGAGCGGTTCTGGCAGATGCGCCCCAGCAGTTCGGCGGTCAAGTCGCGTTCGCGCGCGCTCATGCCGGCGATCGGTTCGTCCAGCATCAGCAGCTCGGGCTCCTGCATCAACAACATGCCGATCTCCAGCCACTGCTTCTGGCCGTGCGAGAGCAGACCGGCTTCGGTGTCGAGCTTGTCGGTCAGGCCAATTTCGGCGGCCACCGTGTCGATGCGCGCCTTCACTTCGTCGGTGCACTTGAAGCCCAGTGCCTTGAACACCGAGCGCCCGGAGGGAAACGACACCTCCAGGTTCTGGAACACCGAGAGGTTCTCGTAGATGGAAGGCGTCTGGAACTTGCGGCCGATGCCCTTGCGCACCCGCACGTGTTCGGGCAGCTTGATGATTTCTTCGTCCTTGAACTTGATGCTGCCAGCGCTGGACTTGGTCTTGCCGCAGATCAGGTCGAGCAGCGTGGTCTTACCCGCGCCGTTGGGACCGATGATCACGCGCAGCTCGTTCTTGTCGATGTACAGCGTGAGGGCGTCGATGGCCTTGAAGCCGTCGAAGGAGACGGTCAGGTCTTCAACCGCCAATGCAAAGTCGGTGCTGCTCATGGGGCATTCCTCGGGGGGTCAGGCGCTTTGCCCGCTGACGCTGCCCGGGATGGGCGCGGTTGCGGCGGTGGCCGGGGTGTCGTGGCCGGGCCGGGCGGCGGGCAGGGGCTCGGCCATGGCGGGCGGGCGGGAATCCTGCTCGTGCGCGGTCTTGAGCGCGGCGCGGCGCGCGCGCCACCAGGGCACGATTTTGGATTCCCACACCCCGGCCAGGCCCATGGGGAAGGCCATGGTCACGCCGATGAACAGCCCGGCCATGAGGAACAGCCAGAGGTCGGGGAAGGTTTCTGAAAACAGCGTCTTGCCGGCGTTGACCAGCAGCGCGCCATACACCGCGCCCACCAGGCTCATGCGCCCGCCCACGGCGGCGTAAATCACCATTTCGATCGAGGGCACGATGCCCACGAAGCTCGGTGACATGAAGCCCACCTGCAGCGTGAACATGGCGCCACCAATGCCCGAGAGGGCGGCGGCCAGGCAGAACACGAAGATGCGGAAATTGGCGACGTCGTAGCCCGAAAAGCGCACCCGGTCTTCCTTGTCGCGCATGGCCAGCAGCAGGGTGCCCACCTTGCCCACCTGAATCCAGCGGCACAGCAGGATGCTGGCCACCAGCAACACGACACACAGGTAATACAGGATGTACTTGGCGGTGTCGGTGCGGGTATCCCAGCCCAGCAGGGTTCTGAGGTCGGTCATGCCGTTGACGCCGCCGGTATAGCCCTGCTGTCCGATGATGGCCACCGTGAGGATCAAGGCCACCGCCTGCGTGATGATGGCGAAATACACACCGCCCACCCGGCGCTTGAACATGGCAAAACTGACGATCCAGGCCAGCAGCACCGGTACCACGATCACCGCCGCCAGCGCGAACGGCAAGCTCTGGAACGGCACCCAGAAGGTGGGCAGCTCGGTGATCTGGTTCCAGTCCATGAAGTCCGGGATGCCGGGAGTCGACTGGATCTTGGTGCTCTCGGGGTCCGAGGCTTCGAGCTTGAGGAACATGGCCATGGCGTAACCGCCGAGCCCGAAGAACACGCCCTGCCCCAGGCTGAGCACGCCGCCATAGCCCCAGAGCATGACCAGGCCGATGGCCACGAAGGCGTAGGTGAGGTACTTGCCCACCAGGTTCAGGCGGAAGATGTCCAGCGTCAGCGGCAAGACCACCGCCAGCAACAGCGTCAGCACCACCAGACTGGCCAGCTGGTAGCGGGTGATCAGGGCTTTGATTGCGTTCATTCTGTGACTCCAGTTCGGCTCAGGGGCAACGCAGAAGCAGCTGGCGCGGCCTTGGTCGGGAGGACACCGCGGGCCCGGCTTTGCCGGACCGCTGGTGTCGCCCCCTTGATAGGGGATGCGGCACCACGAAGTAAACCGCTAACGGGGGTGGGCTCAGTCATCTCCGTACCTTGCTGGCGAAAAGGCCCTGTGGCCGGAACATCAGGATCACCACGATCAGCGACAGCGTGAGCATCTTGGCCATGGACCCGGCCAGGAAGAACTCGGTGATGGACTGCGTCTGGGCAATGCCGAAGGCCGAGACCACCGTGCCCAGGATGCTGGCCGCGCCGCCGAAGGTGACCACCAGGAAAGCGTCGACGATGTAGAGCGAGCCTGAGGTAGGGCCAGTGGAGCCGATCGTGGTGAAGGCCGCGCCCGCCACACCTGCGATGCCACAACCGATGGCGAAGGTCAGGCGGTCGGTCTTTTTGGTGTCGATGCCGATGGCGTTGGCCATGACGCGGTTGCTCACCGTGGCGCGCACCCGCAGGCCCCAGCGGCTGCGGTGCATGGCCAGCAGCACGCCGCAGGTCACGACGGCGGTGAGTCCGAGCACGAACATGCCGTTGATGGGAATGTCCAGCCCCTCGACCGGCGACCAGGAACCGAGCAGCCAGTCGGGCAAGGTCGGGCTCACTTCCTTGGGGCCGATGAAGGTGCGAAAGCACTGCTGCAGCGCCAGGCTCACGCCCCAGGTGGCCAGCAGCGTGTCGAGCGGGCGCTTGTACAGGTGGCGAATCAGCCCCCACTCGATCAGCCAGCCCGCGATGAAGGCGAAGATGAAAGCCGCCACGATGGCGAGCGGAAAGTAGGCTGCGACAGCGCCCGGGCTGATCGCCTCGGCCAGCGTCGAGCCCAGAAAGATGGTGTAGGCCCCGATCGTCATGAACTCGCCATGGGCCATGTTGATGACGCCCATCTGGCCAAAGATGATGGCCAGCCCCAGGCCCATGAGCAGCAGCACGGCAAACAGGCTCAGGCCCGCAAAGCCCTGCATCAGGCCGATGTTGAGCAGGTCGTTGAAGCTCATGTCCATGACAAATCTCCAGAGCAAAAAAGAACGCGAGGGACAGCCGTGCCTTTAGCAGGGCGAGCGCAGCGTAGCCTCCTCCAGGGCACAGCGGAACCGGCTCTGCCGGGCCGCCAGTGCCGCTCCCTGGGGGGTGACGCGCCGCAGGCGCGGCGCGGGGGGGTGGTTACTGATACCCCTTGGGGAACGGATCGGGCTTGATCAGCTCGGGCGACTCGGCCACCACCTTGAAGGTGGCGTCCGGCATGCCCATGGCGATGCGCGACTTGCTCCACAGGTGGTGGTTCGGATCGAGCCTGACGTAGCCCTCGGGTGCGGTCTTGAGTTCGATCTTTCCGGTTCGGGAAGCGGCCACCACCTTGTCCACATCGAAGCTCTTGGCCGCCTCCACCGCGGCCTTCCACAACCAGGGGCCGAGGTAGGCCGCCTGGGTCACGTCGCCGATCACGGCGTCCTTGCCGTACTTGGCCTTGAAGGCCGCGACGAACTTCTTGTTGTTCTCGTTGTCCAGGCTCTGGAAGTACTTCATGGACGAGTAGAAGCCCTTGAAGTTTTCACCGCCCACGCCGGTCATCTCGTCTTCGGTCACCGACAGCGTCAGCAGCAACTGCTTGTCGCCGGTGATGCCGGCCGCCTTGAGGGCCTTGTAGAACGCCACGTTGGAGCCGCCCACCACGGCGGTGAAGATGCAGTCCGGCTTCTGCAGCTTGATCTTGTTCATCAGCGAGCCGAAGTTGGTGCTGCCCAGCGGGTAGTACTCCTCGCCCACCACCTTGCCGAGCTTGGCCACGCGCTCGACGTGGGCGCGGGCGATCTTCATGGAGGTGCGCGGCCAGATGTAGTCGCTGCCCACAAAGAAGAAGGTCTTGGCCTTCTTCTCTTTCGAGGCCCAGTCCAGCGCATACAGGATCTGCTGCGTGGCTTCCTGGCCGGTGTAGATCACGTTCTTGGACTGCTCCAGGCCTTCGTAGAAGGTGGGGTAGTACAGGATTCCGTTTTCTTTTTCGAACACCGGCAGCACCGCCTTGCGCGAGGCGCTGGTCCAGCAGCCGAACACGGCGGCACAGCGGTCGTTGATCAGCAGCTTCTTGGACTTTTCGGCGAAGGTCGGCCAGTCGGAGGCGCCGTCTTCCTTGATCACCTTGATCTTGCGACCCAGGATGCCGCCCATGGCATTGATCTCGTCGATGGCCAGCTGCTCGGCCTGGATGGAACCGGTTTCCGAGATCGCCATCGTGCCGGTGGACGAGTGCAGCTGGCCCACCGTGACCTCGGTGTCGGTCACGGCCAGTTTGGTGGTGTTGACCGACGCGGTGGGCTGGCCAAAGCTCCAGGTGGGCAGACCCGCCACCGAGGCGGCCCCCATCATCTGCAACACGCGGCGGCGGCTCGCGGCGGGGGTTTCGAGTTCGATCCCTTGCGGATCATCTTGGCGCTGGTTCATGAAAGGACTCCTGGGCTGGTTGACGGAAGGACCGGCGGTGTGCCGACTGGTCGCCAGATTAGGGAAAGCCCGGGTTTCCACCCATACGTCAAATAACGTAGCGACGCTTTGGAGCCGGTCTCGACAATCGAGAACGTTTATTGCTTGTGCAGCTCATGCCCCCTCTCGAACGCTCCGCTACGGTCGCTGCCCAGACCATCTTCGGCTTTCGCCGCGAGTACAACGCGTGGGTGGCCGACGAGTCGATGGAGGACTACGCGCTGCGTTACACGCCGCGCAGCTTTCGCAAATGGAGCGAGTGGCGGGTCGGCAACACCGCGTTCGGCTCGCTGTCGTTCCTGGCGCTCGAAGCCATTGGCGGCGCCATTGCCATCAACTACGGCTTCGCCAACGCCATGTGGGCGATCCTGGTGGTGGGCCTGGTGATCTTCTTCACCGGCCTGCCCATCGCGTACTACGCCGCCCGCTACGGGCTGGACATGGACCTGCTCACCCGAGGCGCCGGTTTCGGCTACATGGGCTCGACCATCACCTCGCTGATCTACGCCATCTTCACCTTCATCTTCTTCGCCATCGAGGCGGTCATCATGGGGCTGGCGGTGCAGCTCGCCACGGGCTGGCCGCTGGCCGTGTGCTACCTGCTCTCGGCGCTGGTGATCGTGCCGCTGGCCATGCGCGGCATCACCCTCATCAGCAAGCTACAGGCCTGGACCCAGCCGGTCTACCTGTTTTTGCTGATCCTGCCCTTTGTGTGGATCGCCGTCACCCAGCCCGATCTGTACCGCAACTTCACCAGCCTGTCGGGCCTGCGCTCGGGCAGCAGCGAGTTTCAGCCGCTGATGTTCGGCGCGGCCGCAGCGGTGATCTTTTCGCTGGTGGTGCAGATCGGCGAGCAGGTGGACTTTTTGCGCTTTCTGCCGGAGCGCACACACGAAAACCGCTGGCGCTGGTGGAGCGCGGTGCTGGTGGCCGGCCCGGGCTGGATCGTCATGGGAATGCTCAAGATGGCCGGCGGCGCCTTCCTGGCCTTTGCCGCCATGCAGTTTGGCGTGGCGCCCGAGCGCACCACCGAACCCACACAGATGTTCCTGGCCGGCTTCACCCAGACGCTGGGCGAGCCCGGCGTGGCGCTGGCGGTCACGGTGGTGTTCGTCATCATTGCGCAGATCAAGATCAACGTCACCAACGCCTACGCCGGTTCGCTGGCCTGGTCCAACTTCTTCTCTCGCATCACCCGCAGCCACCCGGGCCGGGTGGTCTGGCTGGTGTTCAACGTGGTGATTGCCACCCTGCTCATGCTGCTGGGTGTGTTCGCCGGGCTGGAAAAAGTGCTCAGCCTGTACTCCAACGTGGCCATTGCCTGGGTGGGCGCGCTGGTGGCCGA
>DAIOEI010000034.1:9461-11340 GCA_036746335.1 Hydrogenophaga sp.
GTTCGAATCGGAAGACATGGCGCGCTGCCCGGCCTACCAGGCGCCCATCTGCTCGCTGTGTTGTTCGCTCGAATCGCGCTGCCACGACCGCTGCAAGACCAATGCTCGCGGGGCAGAGCAACTCAAGGGCTGGATGGCGGCCTGGCTGCCCGCCCCGCTGGCGGTGCGGGTGAACTTCCGGGCCGGGCAGTACTTCCTGATCTGGTTGTCCATCAGTGCGGTCATGGCCTTCCTGATCGGGGTGGTCTATGTCGAAGAAAGCCTGCAAGGCAGCGGGGAACTGCTTTATGGGCCTTTGCTCAAGATCTTTGCCCTTCTCATGCTGCTGGCGGCGGTGGGCTCCTGGTGGGTGGTGCTGACCACCGACAGCCGCCGCATGGCACAGGACGAATCCGAGCGCCAGACGCAGTTGCTGAGACTGGAGATCGACGCCCACCGGCGCACAGACGCCGAGCTGCAGACTGCGCGCGACCGCGCGGAAAGCGCCAGCCAGGCCAAGACACGCCATGTGGCCGGCATGACGCACGAGCTGCGCACACCGCTGACCAGCATCCTGGGTTATGCGCACATCCTGCTCAAGCAGCGCGAGCTGTCCACCTGGGTGCGCGAGACGGTGGTCACCATGCAGCGCAGCGGCGAGCACATGCGCGCCCTCATCGACGGCTCGCTCGACCTCGCGCGCATCGAGGCCGGGCGCCTGAAGCTTGACACTGTGCCGGTTCCGCTGCCCACCTTGCTGGACGATGTGGAGCGCATGATCCGGCCGCAGGCCGAGGGCAAGGGACTGCGCTTCGTGGTGCAGCGCGAGGGCGATCTGCCCGACTGGATCCGCGCCGACGCCAAGCGCCTGCGGCAGATTCTCATCAACCTGCTGAGCAACGCGGTGCGTTTTACCGACGAAGGCGGCGTGTTGCTGCGGCTGGACTTCCGCCAGCAGGTCGCGCGCATCGACGTGGTCGACAGCGGTATCGGCATTGCCGAGCAGGACCAGGAACGCATTTTTCTGCCCTTCGAGCGCGGCAGCGCCGGGCGCCGGGTGCGCGAGACCGGTACAGGACTGGGCCTGACCATCACCCACCTGCTGTGTGACCTGATGGGCGGCGAACTGTCGCTGCGCAGCCAGCCCGGCCAGGGCAGCACCTTCAGCCTGCGGCTGTATTTGCCACCCATCACGCCCGATCCGCGCCGGCCGCTGGCGCTGCCCAGCAACCTGCGTTCGGTCGTTGGTTACGCCGGGCCGCAGCGCACCCTGCTGGTGGTGGACGACCAGCCCCTGCACCGCCAGTTGCTGGCCGGCCTGCTGGTGCCGCTGGGCTTCACCGTGCTGGAAGCTGCCAGCGGGCTGGAGTGCCTGGAGGTGGTGCAACAGCACGCACCCGATCTGCTGCTGCTGGACATCACCATGGACGGCCTGGATGGCTGGCAGACCGCGCGCCTGGTGCGCGAACGTTTCACGGCACTGCAACTGCCCATCGTTTTTGTATCGGCCAACCTGTTCGACAACCAGCCCGAACAACTGGAAGCGCTGGATTGCCAGGGTTTTGTGGCCAAGCCGGTGCTCGAATCGGAACTGCTGGACGCCTTGCAGGCCACGCTGAAGCTGGACTGGCAACGCGAGGCGGAGGACCGCCCACCGCCCAGTTCGGTGGCCGCGCCCCCCGGGGTTCGGATGGCCCTGCCGCCCGAGCTGCGCGAAGACCTGCTGCGCCTAGCGCGGCAAGGCCAGGCCGCGGCACTTCGGCAGCGCCTTTGGTCGGCCCAGAGCCATGAACCCGCGCTGGCCGGCACCCTGACCCAGATGCAGTCTTACGCCGACCGGTTTGACTTCCAGTCCCTGATGGCGATGCTGCGCGAAGCCCCGGAGAACCTTGATGAACCC
>DAIOEI010000035.1:0-11063 GCA_036746335.1 Hydrogenophaga sp.
GCACCCGAGAGCGCCATGGCGCCGATGCGCGGCACCAGGCCCCAGTGGCCACCGATGGCCCGGCGGATCAGCCCATCGTGGGCGATGCGGTTGAGGCCCTGGTCCTTGCCGTCGCCAGGGCCGCCGCCGAAGAACAGCGTCAGGTCGCGTGGTGCGGCGCTGCGCACAAAGCGCTGGTGCAGGGCATCCAGCAGCTCGTCGGGCACACCGACCATGCCGAAACCTGAGCAGATCAGGGTGTCGTTGTCGTGGATGAGTTCAACGGCCTCCTGTGCCGTCACGATCTTGTTTTTCATGGGCTGGACAACTGTGAGCGTCAGCGGGTGCTTTTGGGTGCGCGGTGCCGGGTTGCCGGCACTTGGGGTTCAGCGGTAGGTGCGGGGTCGATGTGAGCCTGTTCGGACAGCTCCAGCAAATCGCGCATTTGCCGCATGAGATCGACGGTACTGGACTCCATTTCGGCCGGGTCGCCCACGATGTAAGCCACCACGTCCATGGCTGCACGGCGCACCTCGGGCGTGGTCAGCATGCGCGGCAGGGCCGCCAGTGCGGCATCGGGCTCGAACTCGATGATCACAGACTGCTCGCGGATCAGGTTGGCGCGGTGCTTGGGCGACATCGACGCAAAGGGCTCGCGCTGTGTGAGCACTTCGGACGAGCGCTCCAGCCGGTCGCGCCGCACCGAACCGCGCGAATCGGCCAGCAGGATCAGCATGCGGATCACCGAGGTCTTGAAGCCGCCGCTGTCCACGCCCAGCAGCATGGCCTGCACTTCGGGCAGGTAGCGCAGTTCGTTGGGGTCTTTGCGGGTACGTTCGTGCGCATACGGTTTGCCCAGCCACTGCATGAAGGGGGTGCCGTAGATCGAAAGAAAGCTGGTTTCGTAGGCGGCGTCGCGCAGGTCGCGCACCAGGTCCATGCCCTGCATGAGGCTGTTGGCGGCGATGCGCTCCAGGTCGAGCAATGGGTTGCCGGGGCGGGCAGGCTGGCGGGCGGCCTTGACCTGCGCGGCCGTGCTGTCGATCAGCTGCATGGCGGGGTTGTGGTCCGAAAGGGCCCGGCGGCTGACGCGCGAAGGATGCGCATCGCGGATCATTTGTGCGGATTGCGGCGTGACCAGGGCCTGCACCCAGGGGCGCAACAGCAGTTCGTAGGCGTCGGCGCCCATGTCGGACAGTCGCGCCACGGCGGCAAAGTCCCGCTCCTGCTCGCGGTCGTGGTCATCGATCTCCAGAATGTCGCTGACCTTGCGGTCGTGGAAGCTGACCACAAAAGCCGCCTCGTCGCCTTCGCCCACCACGTTGTCGATGGTCATTTCGTACAGACCGGGCGCCAGCGCCTCGATGGTCTTGAGCGTGGACGCCATCTCGGCGTGTTCCTTGTTGGCGATGGAGGACGACACGAAGATGCCCAAGTGGCCCACCTTCTCATGCACCATGTAGATGATGCGCTGACCACGGATGCGGATCTCGTGTTCGTCGGCGTAGGTGTCGACGATCCAGTTCAGTGCCTGTTGCGGCGGCGTGATGTTGTCGCCGCGGCTGGCGAACACAATGATCGGCGAGCGGATCGCCTTGAGGTCGATGTGGCGGCCCGGCTCCAGTTGCGCCTCGCCGCGCGAGAGGCGGTTGCCGACGAAGAGCTGCTTGACGATCCAGTGGATTTCGGCCTCGTTGGTGAAATGGAAGCCGCCCCACCAGCGTTCGAATTCGAGAAAGCTCTCGCGGTTCTGTTCGACGTTGGTGTAGAGGTCATAGTACTTGCCGAAGAAGTTGCGGCTGGGGTTGAGCGACTCGAAGTTGGACACCAGGTGGGCACCGTCGAACTCGCCGTTGCCCAGGTCGGACATCAGCAGCGCCGGCATGATGCCGCCGAGCAGGCCACCGTTGTAGCGCATCGGGTTCTCGCCGATCTTGCCCGACCAGGTGGCCACAGGTGCACCGTTGATGACGAGCGGGCCGGTGATTTCCGGGTTGGCCGCAGCGAGGATCAGTGTGGCCCAGCCGCCCTGGCAGTTGCCCACGACAATGGGCTGGGGCGCCAGCGGGTGGCGGCGCACGATGGTCTTGAGAAAGCCCGCTTCGGCGCGCATCACGTCGGCCAGCGTCTGACCCGGCTCGGGGTGCTGGCGAAAAGCCACGAAGTACACCGGATGCCCGCCGCGCAGCGCCACGCCCACCTGGCTGTCGGCCTTGAAGCCACCGATGCCGGCGCCGTGGCCCGCGCGCGGGTCGATGATCATGTAAGGGCGCTTCCAGCCGTGCACCTCGATGCCTTCTGGCGGCACGATGTAGAGCAACTGGTAGTTCACCGGCCGCGCGAGCTGGCGCCCATCGACGATTTCTTCGTAGGCGTATTTGAGCACCGGCGGCGTGCCGGCGGTTTCGTGGGCCAGGTCGATGTTGCCGCGCTCGCGCAGCGTGTCCAGGGTCAGCAGCGCTCGCTGGGCGGCGTCAACGCCGTATTCGGCAGCATCGCTGGCAACCTCACCTTTGAAGAAGGCCTGTGTCATGGCTTCGCCCAGGCGGGTCCAGTCGGCCCAGAGCGACTGGCTGCGCTCGGTGTGGTTGCGGCTGATTTTTTCGACGTGGCGCGTGTGGGCGGTGTGGATGCGCTGCATCTGCCGCTCCAGGGTCCTAGCGCTTTCGTTCTGGTGCTGACCCACGTTCGTGGGGCTGAAAACGGGATTCATGGCAATGAGCTTTCGCAAAGGGGCCGACAAAGGGAAGAGAAATCCGTTCAGACGCCGAGCAGGCGGGCGGCGTGTTCGGCCAGCATGCGTTCTTCGTCGGTCTTGAGGACCAGCACCCGCACACGGGACGCGGGCAGGCTGATCACGGTGTCGTTGCGCAGATTGGCTTCGTGGTCGATGGCCATGCCCATCCATTCCATGTCGGTCAGCATGGCCGAGCGCACGCGGGCCGCGTTCTCGCCAATGCCACCGGTCATCACCAGCGCATCGATGCCGCCCAGGCAGGCCGCCAGGCCGCCGATTTCGCGGCGCCCCCGGTCGGCGAAATAGGCCAGCGCGTCGCGGGCGGCGGGGTTGGCGGAAGCTTCGAGCGTGCGCACATCGTGTGACTCACCCGAGAGGCCCTTGAGACCGGCGTTTTTGTACAGCAGGTCGCTGATGGCGGCAGCGCTCATGCCTTTTTCGCTCATCAGGTAGAGCAGCACCCCCGGGTCGAGCTGGCCGCAGCGTGTGCCCATGGGCAGGCCATCGAGGGCGGTGAACCCCATGGTGGAGGCCACCGAGCGGCCATCCTGCATGGCACACATGGAGGCGCCATTGCCCAGGTGCGCCACGATCACGCGGCCGCTCGCTAGCGCCGGGTTCAGCTCTCGAAGGCGCCTTGCGATGAACTCGTAAGACAGGCCGTGAAAACCGTAGCGGCGGATGCCCTCGTCGTAGTAGCTGCGGGGCAGCGCGAAGGTGTCGGCCACAAAGGGGTGGCTGCGGTGAAAGGCGGTGTCGAAACAGGCGATCTGCGGTGTGTCGGGGAAGGCGGCGCGCGCGGCGCGGATGCCGGCCAGGTTGTGGGGCTGGTGCAGCGGGGCCAGCGGCACCAGTTCGTTCAGCTGCGCCAGCAAAACGTCATCGATCTGCACCGGGTCGGTCAATGCGACGCCCCCGTGCACCACCCGGTGGCTCACGGCCGCGACCGTGCGCCCGGCCTGTGCCTGCTGCAGCCATTGAAGGATGGCGCGCACCGCTGTTGTGTGATCGGCAGGGCCTTCCAGGTCGGGGTGGTGGTCGGCGGCGCCAGGCTCTGCGGTTTTCACCGAAAACCGCGCGCGTTCGCCCAGCCCTTCGATCTGGCCCGACGCCAGCCAGCCCAGCTCGGGAGTGGCGTTGTAAGCGGCAAACTTGACAGACGAGGAGCCGGCGTTGAGGGTCAGCAAGAGGGGCGAGTCAAGCATGTTGGGGCGGTGTTGGGCGTTCTGGACAGTAGGTGGCCGACGGTCTGTGGTGCAGACTCACAAATTAACGGGTCGGGATGACAGTGGAGCGACACCCCGGCC
The DNA here is from genome assembly GCA_036746335.1 of Hydrogenophaga sp. Lineage (GTDB taxonomy): Bacteria > Pseudomonadota > Gammaproteobacteria > Burkholderiales > Burkholderiaceae_C > Hydrogenophaga. Next base: position 4,024 of record DAIOEI010000035.1, read on the forward strand.
TCATGATCATGACGGACAACGGTGTTCGGGTTAGGTCGGATAAACGGGTTTTACCTGCCGCAAATCCCTTGTGTTGTGGAGTCTCGGTGGTTCTGGAGCTGATTCGGCACCGGACTGGTGCGGGCGCACCAGCGCCAGGTGCGCGGGGTGTTTCAAACGGACCTACGGCCCGGGTCCAGCCACTCAAGCACCTGCCGTGCCACCCAGTGCGGGTCGTCCAGCGGCAGGTCGTGGCCGGCCGTCGGATGCAGGACCAGGGGCCGATCCCAGGCCTGGGCCAGGGCTTGCGAGCAGCGGGGGTTGACCAGCCGGTCTTGGGTGCTGCCCAGCAACAGCAAGGGCACTGGCGGCGCCTGCCGCAGCGCCCGGTAGCGCGCGGCGGCGAGCAACTGGCGCAGTGCGTTGCGCGGAGTGACGGAGCGAAGTTCGCGCGCCTGCACCCAGGCTTGGATCACGCCCGATTGGGGTCCGACGTGGTTGCTGGTCAGGCGCAGTATGCAGCGTTCGGCGGCCTCTGGCTCCATGCGGCCCAGCGCCAGCCGCAGCAGACTGGGGTAGCTGGTTGGCCGCAGTCGGTGGTGAAACGGGCTGAAGGGCCGCACGCTGGTGTTGATCAGCACACAACCGGCCACCTCGCCGGGCGCTGTGTGGGCCCATTCGGCGGCCACCATGGCGCCCAGCGACATGGCCAGCAGGGTCACCGGGCCGCACACGCCTTGGCGCTGCAGGTTGGTGCGGCAGGCTGCCACCATGCCCTGGACGGTGGCGGGGCTGGGCTCCCGGTGGCGTTGTCCGTTGCCAGGCAGGTCCGGTGTGAGGAGGAGGGTGCCCGGCTGGTGCTCTTGCAGCGCCCGCTGTAGCGTCTGTGGGAATTCGCCCCAGTGGGCCGCTTCCCGCGTCAGGCCACGCAGCAGTACCCAGGTGGGTGGTGGATCAGAGTCAGACGGGGGGAGGGGAAACCCGCTGGCAGTGGACGGCGTTGGGGTCCGGTTCATGGTGATGGTGTGTACCAGAGCGCATGGGCAGCGGCCTCGTGGCGGGCGCGCTCCTCGCCTTCGGGCACCCACAGCGCGTGGCTGCTGGTGGCGCGCGCCAGAAAGTCCAGCAGCGCCAGGTGGCGCCGCAACACGCGCTGCTGGCGGTGGTTGATCAAGGGGTTGAAGATGCCCCGGCGCGAGAACAGTTGGCGCGGGTTTTTCTTGATCCACAACCACGATCCCATCTCCAGCGTGAGTGGCAGAAAGTGGTGTTGCGGGTGCGCGGCGCGGGCCTGCAGGTAGAGGTGGTCCCAGAGGTCGCCATGGGCCAGGTACTGCAGGCTCTGCGGTTCGATGAGGTAGGCGTGTTGGCTGTGGGCCTGCTCGTAGATGGTTTTGAGCGCATGCAGCTCGGCCAGGTGGTCGATGGGTTCGCGGGTGTGGGCAAACGGGAACCAGAGGCGGTCGCGTATGCCAAAGCCGGAGTGGCAGTCCAGCGCCAGGCTGAAACGGCGGCTGAGCAGTTCGCGGCGCACCACCTCGCCCAGTGCCTGGCTCTCGGTCTCCACCGGCTCGCCCAGGCGCCCCCGGTACCAGGGCAGGCCCGCGCTCAGCCGCTGGCCGCCCAGCATCCAGGGCACCTTGTCCTGCGCGTCCACCGGCGCGTTGCGCATCAGGTCCACGCCGCGTGGGTTGGCGCGTGTGCCGGCCCACATGCCGCCTGGGTTGACGATGGGCATGAACACCAGTCGCAGGTTCTCCAGCAGGCGGTGCAGCGACCCGTCCCAGGGCAGGCGCGAGACGATGTTCTGCAAAAAGGCGATCACCACCTCGGTGCCGATGCGCTCCAACCCATGCACCCCGCCGAAGTAGCCGATGGCGGGCGCGGTCAGGTCGGGATTGCCCAGGGTGACCACATGCACCGGCAGGCTGTGCCCGCCCGGTGCGCTCACCCGCGCCACCACACTGGCCTGGAGGTAAGAGCCGCCCGCCTCGATCAGCCGCTCCAGCGCCTGCAGTTCGGGAAAGGGGCGCTCAGGGGCAGACTGGCGGGTACTCACAGGACGTTCTTCCATTCTGGGCGCCGCAGGGCAGCGCACCTTGGGCGCGGGGACGCGGCGTTCATGGCCAGCATGACACGGACATGTCACACGGTCGCACTATGTTTACACATCTTTCCCTTGCCATACGGACGTCGCATGATCGGATTCCCCGGGCCCCAACGGCGCAAGCCCAGCTCCGCCCCGCACTTGCTGGTGAGGGTGGGCGTGGTGGTTTGTGGCGTGGCTGGTGGCTTGGTCGAGCTGCTCGCTCTGCAGCGCGCCCGGCGGCAACACCGGCCTGAGCGCAGCAAGGCCGTCTGGCACCGCTGAAGGCGCGCTGACCAGCAGCCCGGCCAGGATATCCGGTACCTCGAACAGCGCCCGGTTCTGCACCTGGGCGACCCGTGCCTTGAACGTGTCGATCCCGCCCAGCAGTTGCGCCACCGCAGCGCCGAGCTTGCGGTAGCTGCCAACCGCGATCCCCACCCCTTGCTCCTGGATCCACTGGGCGTTGTAGCGCTCCTGCGGCATGGTCCAGGCGTTGGCCACCACCACCACCGGCAGGCCCATGTGCACCGCCTCGCTCACGCTGCCCGGGCCCGGTTTGCCGATGAAAAAGTCGGCCAGGCGCATCCAGGCGGGGATGTCGTGGCTGAAGCCGACCACGTGGTGGGGCGCTGCCGAGGGCTGAGCCCGCAGGCGCTCGGCCAGGGCCTGGTTGTGGCCGCAGACCAGGATCAGCTGGACCTCGCTGAGCCGCTCGGCAATGCCCAGCATGGCGCGCGAGCCCTGACCGCCGAACAGCACCAGCCCGGTCGGGCGCGCCGGGTCCAGCCCCAGGCGCCTTTGCGCTTCGGCCCGGTCGGTGTGAGCAGGACGGTAGAACTCGGGGCGCAGCAGCATGCCGGAGCTGGCGTGTACCCGCTCGGGCGGGTGTCCCATCGCGAGCGCCTGCTGCACCGCCCGCGGCGTGCCACACACAAAATGCTGGGGCTGGTCGCGCTCGATCCAGAAATGAGGCGGCAGATCGGCCAGATCGGTCAGCACCGTCACATACGGCACGCCGGGCAGGGCGCTGGCCAGGCTCTGGTACAGCGCGCGGTTGAAGTTGGGGATCAGTGAAACCACCAGCGCGGGGCGCGTGCGTTGCCAGTGGCGCTGCAGTTTGCGCACCAGGGTCGGGTGGGTCAGGCGAATCAGGCCTTGCAGCACCTTGAGCTCATGGCTCATGCCCAGCGTCCAGCCGCGCGCCAGGCGCTGGTTGTACCAGTCCTCCGGCGCCTTGCCGGTCAGGCGCCGAAATCGCCCTGAAGGGTCCAGCACCTCGAACAGGTTGACCAGCCGCACGTCCCAGGCATACCCCTGTTGTTGGAGGGCCGCCTGCAGTGCCAGAGCCGAGGCGCGGTGACCGCCACCGGCATTGAAATAGATCAGGTCCACCGGGGTCACGGAACGGCCCCTTGGCTTTGGGTGAGCACATGCATCAGGGCTTCGCCCATGCGGATGCGCTGACCGTTGTGCAGCGCCGGGTCGGGCACGAGATCGGGCGGCGTGAGCACGATGATGGTGGAGCCGTGTTCAAACCAACCCATTTCCTCGCCCTGGCGGTAGAGGGCGGAGCAGGGCAGCTGGTTCGGCCCGCGGTAGCGCAAGTTCAGCGGAACATCCAGCGCATGCAGGCGCATGCTGGCCACCAGAATGGCCGCTACCGGCACGATCACCATCAAGCCGCCGTCGGCCCGGCGCATTTGCAGCACGGCGCGCTCGTTGCGGCAAAACAGGCGCTCCACCCGCTTGAGCGCGATCGGGTTGACGTTCCAGGTGTCGCCGCTGATGTAGGTCACGTGCTCCAGCGTGGCATCACAGGGCGCGTGAAACCGGTGGTACATGCTGGAGGTCAGGCGCAGCGTGATGTAGCTGCCGCCCTGCAACCGCGCCGCTAGAGCGCGACCGCGCGCGTCTTCGCCCAGCAGGTCGAGCAGGCGGTAGGGGAAGCCCTTCGCCTGGAACAGCTGGGCGTCGGGCCCGTCCTGCAGCGGCTCGATGCGACCGAATGCCCCCACGATGCCGTCGCTCGGGCTGCTGACCACACCGGGGCGGCTGTCAATGGGGCGCAGGCCAGGTTTGAGTTCGCGCACAAAGCAGTCGTGCAGACTGGCGAAGCGGCTTTCCTTGGCCTCGCTGAGGTCCAGGTCGGAGAAGGTCTTCCAGACCGCCATGGAGGCGTCGCGCACCCAGGGCTGGCGGATCTGGCTGAACCAGCCCATGAAACGGGTCAGCGCCAGGCGCGGCACCCGGTTGGTGAGCAGGAAGTTGAGGTCTTCGTTCAGCGCCAGGCGCTGTGCAGCGGCTTTGAGATTCATGGAGATGTCATGGGGTTGAAATAGAACAGAGGCCACCACCGTCAACAGAAAGACACGATTCATGAGCTCTCTGGCCTTGCTTTTGCCCTTGGGCGCTGCGGCGCTGGGTCTGCCGGCGCTCAAGCGCCGCCTCGACCTCTCGCGCGCCAAACACCGCTCGCTGGCCGGCCATTCGCGCATGGCCAAACGCCTGGCCCGGCTGCTGCCCGGTTACGCCTACGACGAGGCGCGCTTCTTCAATTGCGACGGCGTGTCCGACGAGGTGGCCCAGCAACGGCGCGCGGCGTTTGAGCTTTTGTGCGCTGGTTTCGCCCAGCGCTATGCCAAGACTCTGGCGCTCACCGCGCAGGCGCGCGAGGGCCTGGCCGACCTGCAGTTCACCGGCCAATACCGCGTACCTTTTCAGTTCAGTCCCATCGTGAGCACCCGTCTGAAGGTGGGCGCCTTTGTGCAGTCTGCCGACGGTGTGAGCCTGACCGATCTGGACGGGAACCGCTTCATCGACCTGACGGGCTCCTACGGCGTCAACGTGTTCGGCGTGGACTTCTACAAAGCCACCATGGCCGAGGGCGCTGCGATGGCGCAGGACCTCGGGCCGGTGCTGGGCTCCTACCACCCCTGCGTGGCCGACAACATCGCGCGGCTGCGTGCCATCTCGGGCATGGACGAAGTCTCTTTCCACATGTCGGGCACCGAGGCGGTGATGCAGGCGGTGCGCCTGGCCCGTTACCACACGCGCCGCAAAAACTTGGTGCGCTTCTGCGGTGCGTACCACGGCTGGTGGGAAGACGTACAGCCCGGCCCCGGCAACCCGTTGCCGCCGCGCGAGACCTATACCCTGGCCGACCTGAGCGAGCGCAGCCTGCAGGTCTTGCGCACGCGCAAGGACATCGCCTGTGTGCTGGTCAACCCGCTGCAGGCACTGCACCCGAACCGGAATGCCCCGGCCGATTCGGCGCTGGTGGACAGCAGCCGTCAGGCGGGCTTCGACAAGGCGGCCTACACCGCCTGGTTGAAACAGCTTCGCGAGGTTTGCACCGAGCGCGGCATCGTGCTGATCTTCGATGAGGTGTTCCTCGGTTTCCGGCTCGCGCCGGGCGGTGCGCAGGCATACTTTGGCGTCAAAGCCGACATGGTCACCTACGGTAAAACCCTGGCCGGCGGTTACCCGGTGGGCGTGGTCTGCGGGCGCCACGACCTGATGCAGCGTTACCGCACCGAGCGCCCGGCCGACCTGTGTTTCGCACGCGGCACCTTCAACGCTCACCCTTATGTGATGGGTGGCATGAACACTTTTCTGCGCCGCTTGGAAACACCCGAGGTGCAAGCCATTTACGAAGGGCAGGAAGCACGCTGGAACGCCCGAGCGCTGCGATTTAACGAAACCATGGCCGCCGAGGGCCTGCCCATGCGCGCAGCGAATATGCACAGCATCTGGACCATCGGCTACGCCGTGCCCTCGCGCTACAACTGGTTGCTCCAGTACTACCTGCGCTGGCACGGTCTGGCCCTGAGCTGGGTGGGCACCGGGCGCCTGATCTTCAGCCTCAACTTCAGCGACGCGGACTTTGAACAGGTGTTGCAGCGGTTTGTTGCGGCTGGGCACGACATGCAGCAGCAGGGCTGGTGGGCGCCCGAGGCCCGTCTCAGCAACAAGGACATCCGCCGCAGCATATTGCGCGAGGTGCTTGCCGCCCGCTTCGGGCGGCGCGTCTGAGCGCTCAGGGGTCCGGTCGCTCAAGCGCCCGGACCCGCTTTGTGCAAGTTCAGGACCGGGGTTCAAGCGTTCAGCGCGGGCGATGGCCAGGGTCCATCCACTCGCCGCGCAGCAGGTGCAGCGGGGCTTTGTGGTAGAGCACGATGTCGTGGAACGGGTCGGTGAGGATCTTGGTCATCCACACCAGGCCGGTCTGCACATCGCGGATGAAAAACAGGTGCACCGTGCGCAGCAGCACGCCACCGACCCCCAGCGCCAGCCAGCCCGCGCCCACCTGGCGCAGGTAGTCCATGCCGGAGGCATGGGGCTCCAACAGACCGAACAAGCCGGGCGCAGCCGCCAGCAGCAGCGGCCATCCGGCCCACAGCGCCATCAGCACCACCTTGCGCTGCAAGTTGTAGCCGACCTTGATCTCTTCCTTGTATTCGTGCGTGACCTGGTTGACTTCGTCATAGCCCTTGGGTTCAAAGAAGAAGTGGCCCGCCTGGCGCGTGGTCATGGAGATCAGCCAGGCGATCAGCGCCGAGACCACCGGGTCTACCCACAGCCAGGCATAAGCCACCACAAAACTGATCGCGCTGATGAAGTGCAGCGACTGGTTGATGCGGCTGTGGTGGTAGAAGCGGTGGTCATCCCAGCGCTGGACTTCGAGGGCTTTGAAGAAGGTGCTCACAAACAACTCCGTGTGGAAGAGGGTAGAAGAACAACAAAACAAGGGAGCGCTCATGATGGGCAGGCTGCGTGAAAAACTGGTGACAGACCCGCGCTGTCATGGGTTTGGCATGCGGGCGGCATCGCGCTGGCATGCCTTTGGCACGGCTTTGTCATCCGGTGTGCGCCTTTGTCACAAACCTGTTGCGCAAAGGCAGGACCATCGGGTCATGAAAGACCTTGCCTCTCAACACATCCTGGTGCAGGAGTTTCCTGCGGCCCGTCCTTC
>DAIOEI010000036.1:0-7065 GCA_036746335.1 Hydrogenophaga sp.
TTGAAACTCATCATCCAGATCCCTTGCTACAACGAAGCCCAAACTCTGGGCATTGCACTTACCGCCTTGCCCCGTCAAGTTCCGGGCTTTGACCAGGTCGAGTGGCTGATCATTGATGATGGCAGCACCGACGACACCGTGAAGGTGGCTCTGGCCCATGGAGTTGACCATGTCGTGCGCCACACGCGCAACCAGGGCCTGGCGCGCGGCTTTATGAACGGCATACAGGCTTGCTTGGAGCGTGGTGCAGACGTGATCGTCAACACCGACGCCGACAACCAGTACAACGCTGACGACATACCGCTGTTGACCCAGCCCGTCTTGGATGGCAAGGCCGATTTCGTGATCGGCGCGCGCCCGATCCAGGCGATCGAGCATTTCAGCCCTGTCAAGAAACTGCTGCAGAAGCTGGGGAGCTGGGTGGTGCGCGTGGCCAGCAAGACCGACATCCCGGATGCGCCCAGCGGCTTTCGTGCCATGAGCCGGTCCGCTGCGCAGCGGCTGGTCGTTTTCAGCGACTACACCTACACGCTGGAGACCATCATCCAGGCTGGCCAGAAGAACATGGCCATCACCTCGGTACCTATCCGGGTCAATGGAGATCTTCGTCCGTCCCGGTTGGTTAAAAGCATTTCATCATATATCCGGCGCAGCATCGTCACGATCATTCGGGTGTTCGTGATCTACCGACCGTTTCGCTTTTTCGGCGTCATTGGAGCCACGCTTTTCGGTGCGGGTTTCCTGATCGGCCTGCGTTTTCTTTACAAGTGGCTGACCAGCGAATATGGGTACGACGGGCACATTCAGTCTCTCATTTTGGCCAGCTCTTTAATGGTCATCGGCTTCCAGACGATTTTGATTGCTTTCGTGGCCGACCTGCTGTCGGCCAACCGGAAGCTGCTGGAAGAGATTAGAGCCTTTTCGCTGGAAAACCGCGACCGTTAAAGCCAGGGTTTTGTGGCTCATTCTGTACACACAGCAGAAGGCTCTTTGCCTGCGCGGCCAGGTCGAGGCGCTACGCGAGTTTTTTGGCTAGATGCTGTTAAAGGCATCGGCATTGCATTGATCGTACTCGGCCACATTTGGTCGATCGGAGAGCCCTCTATCTATTACGAGTACATCTACTCGTTTCACGTACCCCTATTTTTCTTCGTGGCTGGGCTGGGTTTTCAAAGCCCAGCACTTGGCTTTGCGCAGCACATTCGCCGCAAGGCGACCAGCCTGATCGTTCCTTACTTGTGGTACGCGAGCCTGGGTTTTGCGTTTTATGGGGTAGGTTATGTGGTGGCGCAATCGCTGGATGTTCGGGTGCCCCAGTTTGACTATGGCCTGTGGCGACCGCTTGTTGGCATTTTGTACGGTTCAGTAGGTGATGGTCACTTGGTCAACAGCCCGGTGTGGTTTGCGCTGGCGCTTTTTTGGGTCTTATTGGTGGGTCATGCTGTCAACAAGCAGGTGGCGTCAGACCTCTCGCGCGTGCTCGTCATGCTGCTGTTGGCCACGCTTGGCGTATGGCTGGCCAGCAGCCATACCCTGGCTTGGAGCCTGTTGCCCGCGTTAATGTCGCTGGCCTTTTTTCAGGCGGGTGTGGTTTACCGGGCTCGCGTGGGCCTCGCATCAGTTCCTTTGGCCAAGGCATTTGCAATTTTTGTCTTTTGCGCTCTCGTATGGTCGGCGAGCCCGCTCAACGGTATGGCCACGCTGGCAGAAGGCCGCATAGGGCACCCAGTGTTGTTTTACCTTTTCGCGATGGCTGGCACGTTGATGGTGGTGTTTCTGTGTCAGTTACTTGACAGAGCCTTGCCGCGAGCTGTCCGCAGCCTAGCGTGGTTAGGGCGCTACAGCCTGTCGATCATGCTGATCCACATGCTGGTGGTCAAGGGCGTCAAGGTCATCCTGATTGCAACATGGGGCGTCAGCATGCAGGAAATTGAACATGATCTCCTTATGGGTCTGCTGGTGCTGATGGCCTCTTCCTTCTTGCTTGCTCCAACGGTATTCGTCATGGAGCGGTACCTAGGGTTCACACTGGGTAGGTTCGCGACGCCCGACGCTCCCGCACGCTTGGAGGTCAAGCGCGATTGACGGTATTTTCGTGCAACTCATGATGCCAAGACTTCCCGTGTAGAAACCGCCTTGATAGCGCGAGTGCCCTAGCTGAGTATCGCGCTGGGTGGGTCATACCCCATAATCAGAGGCAGCGCACGGTTCAAGTGCACTGCCCGTACACATGAACCCAACCGCCTGCCACAGCTGATCTGGCCCATTCACGCTGACCATTTTTTCCAGCGACCATGAACGTTACCTCACCCGCAAAAACCTTCCCAGACACCGATATTTTTGTTATTGGCAGCGGTATGGCTGCCCTCGCTTTTGCCCAGCGTGCAGCCAGCAGGGGCCGCAAAATTCAGGTGATTGAAGGCGGTGGCGTTGAAGAGACAGATGCCAACCGGGCGCTCACCCTCAGTGATGAGTATGGGCACTATCACAATCACTGGTCCAACCACTGGGTTCGTGCTGTAGGGGGTACTTCCCGGCGATGGGCAGGCTATCTGGCGCGGTTGCACGACGGCAATTTCAACCATGCTTTCGCGCATGCACGATGGCCGATCAGCCAGGCAGATCTGCTGCCTCACTATCAGCAGGCGCTGGCTTTTTTTGGGCGGAAAACCGAGGTGGTCACCCATAACCAATGGCCCCTGCTGGATGGCAAAATGGCGCTACGTCCGCTATCACGAGGCGGGCCGCTGCGCATCACAAAGCTCGAAACATTCACCCGTTTGCCAAATGTCGAGATCCAGACTGGACATCATGTGGTGCGTCTGGAGAGCGCCGACCGGCAAAGGGTAGACCACATCTTGATCAAGCCCGACGAGGGAGATTTGTTCAGGGTGAAGATCTTGCCTGGTCAGCAAGTCGTTCTGGCTTGTGGCGGGCTGGGCAATGCCCAAGTGTTGATGCAGCCCCAAGACACCACCACCACTGGTGTAGGCAATGAGTCTGGCTACGCGGGGAAGTGTCTCATGGAGCACCCACACGCCACTTGTGGAGCAGTGTTTCTTACCAAGCAGTTTCACGACCGATTGACAATGCAAACTGAGCGCAAGGGCTTGGGGGAATCCCTGACCGCTTTTGCTATTTCAGACAGAGGGAGACGCAGCGAAAGTCTTTTAGATTGCACACTGTCCCTCCATATGCGAGCGTGGAAAAACAATCAAGGACTGCAATTCAGCCAAGTTTGGGGTACCAACGTGGTAGCAGGAACTGTCATCGCATTGGCCGAACAAGAACCGGTGGAAAGCAACGCCGTTCAACTTTTAAACGAGCGAAACCGCGCTGGCCTTTTGCGTTTGCGAACCGAATGTGTGCTGACCGGGCGCGATCTTCGGTCCATTTATGACACGGCTCGAACGTTGGGCGAATGGCTGGCGACCAACAAAGTTGGTGTGTTCAAGTTCCACAACGATGGGATCTTCCGGGAGGCCCAAGGTGGCGGCCACACCATGGGCACGACCCGCATGGGCACTGCGCCCAAAAACAGTGTGTGTGATCGTAACGCCAGGGTTCATGGCTACAGCAACTTACATCTGGCGGGCAGCTCTCTATTTTCTTCCGGCGGGGCTGTGAACCCCACACTGACCATTGTTGCGCTTGCATTGCGGTTGGCTGACCACCTGTCCTGAGGTGCACCGAACACACACAACCGAATCACACCATGGAACGCCGTCATTTTTTCTACATCCCTGCAGGACTCGTCGCCACGGCTTTGCATAAGCCCTTGCAAGCCCAGCAATCGTCTGCGCGCAGCCCGATAACACAAAATGGCGGCCCGCCCGTAGAAATGCTCGAGTTCGACGGCTGGATCGTTTCTCGAGCAGACAAACTGGCACTACTGAAACTGCATCTCTCCCGGCTGGAAAAATCAGCGCCGCGCGATGAAGGGCAAATTTTGCAAACCCGTCAAGCCATTGAATCTCTGAGTCCACCGAAACCCCTCCGTCGGCGCGGATTTTAAAGGGTTTAGCAAGGGCCTGACTTTTGCGAAAAGCCGCAGTGCGGCTAGCAAAACTAACCTATTGATTTGTTTATGAATTTCATCACTTTCGACGGCCTGAACCAAGCCATCATGAAAAACTTGGAGAAGGTCCCGGTCGACGTCGACCTTATCGTGGGCATTCCCCGTAGCGGCCTGATGACCGCAAGCATGCTTGCCCTCTACAAAAACCTCCCGTTTTGTGATCTGGAATCTGTGCTGGCTGGCAGGATCTTCAAAACCGGCACGACGCGAAAGAGTGCTCGCTGGATCACAAAACTGGAAGATGCTCGGCATATTCTGGTGATCGATGACAGCATCAGCACTGGCGAAGCACTCAATACGGCCAAGGCGCAATTGGCTCAATCGGGCCTGACTTGCAAGATCACCTACTGTGCCGTGTTGGCATTGCCTACGAATTTCAATAGTGTTGATATTTACTTCGAAATCTGCAACCATCCGCGCATGTTTGAGTGGAATTACATGCACCACTGGGGCTTGAAACATTGCTGCGTAGATATCGATGGTGTTTTGTGTGAAGACCCCAGTTACTGGGACAACGATGACGGCCCAAAATACCGGAAGTTTCTACTGAATGCCCGTCCAAAGATCATTCCCACCATGCCCATCGGTTATTTGGTGACTTCGCGACTGGCCAAGTATAGGGAAGAGACGGAAAGCTGGCTCAAGAAACATGGCGTGGAATACGACCATCTCATCATGTTGGAAGGAGTGGATGCGGCCACTCGGCGCCGCGAAGGTGGTCACGGAAAATACAAGGCCGAAATCTACAAAAAAACTGATTGTTTTTTGTTTATAGAAAGCGCTTACGAGCAGGCGGTGGACATTTGCTCGATTGCTGAAAAGCCGGTGTACTGCGTGGAAAACAGCCGCCTTATCGAAACCAGCAATAAAGCCGCACACATAAAAAACTTGGCCAACGACTGGAAGATAACCACTAAGCGGGTGATCCGAAAGTTGCTCGCGAAGCGCTGATTCGGTTTTTTGAAGATGACACTCTCGCGCAAAGCGATCAAGCTCGCTGGCTTTTCGCTAACGCTGGCAGCGCTGCTTTTCTTTGCCCAGAAAGCTAGGCAGAACTTAGCTGACATTCCGCCTATCGAGTGGACTCACTTGGCTGTGGGGGCGGGCCTATTTTCCATCACTGGTGTGCTCCTCACCATTGCCCTAGTGGCCTTGATATGGAAGGCACTGCTGGCGGATTTTCGTTGCCGGCCGGGTTACCTTCCTCTTCTTCATGTGATTGCAGTGTCGCAAATAGGAAAATACTTGCCGGGCAATGTAGGTCATTTCGCTGGTCGAGCGGTGCTCGCTTCGACTGTGGGCGTTCCCACGGGCGTTGCAGTAGCTACCATCCTGATTGAGGTGATCTGGACAGTGGCGATAGCGTCTGGCGTTTCGCTGCTGGCCATGTTGCTGCTGTTGCAAGAGTTGTTGCCCACATGGCAAAGTCCTGTGCAGCCCTTGCAGCTGCTGCTGCTGTCAGTCGCTCTGCTGGCGGCTCCCTGGGGAGGTACCTGGCTGATCAATCGCTTCGTTCCTGCGCTGGCTCGTCGGCTTTCGGGTCAGGCGGCAATTCCCCTGCCTCGGCCGCGGACAGCCTTGGTCACGGCGGCGTTATTATTGGTTTGTTTCGCGATCATGGGGGCATCCCTTAAGCTGCAACTCGTCGGTTTTTTTGGTGTCGATCACGGAGATTGGATCAGCTTGACCGCATTGTTCACAGCCGCTTGGCTGGTCGGATATGTGGTGCCGGGAGCACCTGGAGGCATCGGAATCCGGGAGGCCCTCATGGTCTTGTTTTTGTCGCCGTTGATCGGGGAAGCAGCGTCTGTTGGTGTGGGCGTTACAACGCGCATTTTCACGACGCTGGGTGACGGCGCTGGTTTACTGATGGGCTTGGTCGTGCGCAATTGGTTATCAAGAAGAGCCGTCAAAGCTTCTTGATCGTTTGCTGAGTGCCAACCTTCTCTGCACAACGCACGTCTAAGCGGGCTGGATTTGAGATTTCCTGCAACGGCATCACAACAAACGCCCGCTCCCACATGCGCGGATGCGGCACGATCAGCGACGCCGATTCAATGCGCGCGCTACCGTATAGCAACAAATCCAAATCCAGCGTACGTGGGGCGTTGCGGTAGGGGCGCTTCCGCCCAGCAGCATTCTCAATGCCTTGCAGGGCGGTCAACAGGGCTGGCGCGGTCAGTAGGGTGGCCAACTCAGCCACAGCGTTGATGTAATCTGGACCGCTGGACTCTACAGGGGCGGTGCAGTACAGGCTGGAAGCCTTGATCAAACGGATACCTGGAGTTTTGTTCAGGCTTTCTAGTGCATCGCGTACGGCTTGAGCAGAATCACCTAGGTTTGCGCCCAGCGCCACATACGCCACAACTTCGGCGCGCTCAACGAGCATCGGCGAGTAGGCTTCCACAGAGCCAACGTCAATCAGGCACTGGCGATGAGCTTCCCCCTGATGCGCCCTCACCCCCACTACCTCCGCCCCCCGGCTTGCGGCGGCGACGGCGGCGCTTCTTGGCTGGGGCCGTCGCGCCCTCCTCGGTGCGCCCGTCGGCATCGTCGGGCATATTGCCATCGGCCTCATCCCCATCGCTCTCGGGCGCAAAGGCACTGCCGTAGGAGCGGTGCTGTGCCGGGCGTGTCGTCTGCAGTCCTCCACTGGCCGGGGCGGGAAAACGCGTGTCTGCGGCCGGCGCGCCAGTGGCTGCGGTATCGGGATGGTCGGTATCGGTTTTCTTCACACGCCGGGCCTTGCCGCTGCCAACGCCTCCTTTGGGCTGGCCTGCCTTGCGCTGGGCATCCACCATGTCCTGACGGTGGTCGTCGTCGGCCATGCTGAAGGTTTCCCACCAGTGGGCCAGTTCTTCCTCCACTTCGCCCGTTTGTCCGCGCAAACGCAAAAAGTCGAACCCCGCACGAAAACGCGGCTGCTCGACCAAGCTGAACGGCCCGGTGCCCACGCGCTTGTCAAAGCGCGGCTGCATGAGCCAGAT
>DAIOEI010000036.1:7165-10978 GCA_036746335.1 Hydrogenophaga sp.
ACCCGGTCCACCACCACGTCCAGCAACGGGTAGATGCCGGTGTTCAGGCCCACGGCCTTGAGCTGCGCCACGCTGGCCAGCGCATGGCCGGTCTGCAGCAGCTTGAGCATTTCGTCGAACAGGCGGCTCTGTGGCACGTCGGCCAGCAGCGTGTGCGACGAGGCCAGCGGTGCCAGCGTCTTGGCGTCAAAACTGAAACCCAGACCACTGAGCTTGGCCGCGAAACGCACGGCGCGGATGATGCGCACCGGGTCTTCGCGGTAGCGCGTGGCGGCATCACCAATCATGCGCAGTGTTTTCTTCTTCGCATCACGAATACCGTGGTGAAAGTCCACCACGACCTGCGAGGCGGGGTCGTAGTACATGGCATTGATGGAGAAGTCGCGCCGCGCGGCATCGTGCTCGATGGGGCCCCAGACGTTGTCGCGCAGCACCCGCCCGCTGGCGTCCACCGCATGCTTCATGCCCGAGAGCTCGCCCTTGCTGGTGCGTTCGTTGCCGCTGACCTGCTCGGCGTCGGCGCTGTCGAGGTAAGCGCGGAAGGTCGAGACTTCAATCACTTCGTGCTCACGGCCGCGACCATAGACCACGTGCACGATGCGAAAACGCCGCCCGATGATGAAGGCGCGGCGAAACAGGTTCTTGACCTGCTCGGGCGTGGCGTTGGTGGCCACGTCAAAGTCTTTCGGGCGCAGGCCGAGCAACAGATCGCGCACCGCACCGCCGACGATATAGGCCTCGAAACCCGCCTGTTGCAGGGTGTGCACCACGTCCAGGGCGCGCTGATCCACCAGTTGGGGGTTGATGCCATGCACGCTGGCGGGCACGTCTTCGCGCTTGCCAAATTTGCCCGTGGCTTTGCTGCGGGACTTTCCCAGCAGCTTGTCAAAGAATGTCTTGATCATGCAAAAAGGTTCAGGATGCGCCAGCCGCGTTCCTTGGCAATGGCGGTGAGCCGATCGTCGGGGTTGGTGGCCACCGGCTCGTGCACCTTGTCGAGCAGCGGCAAGTCATTGATGGAGTCGCTGTAGAAGGTGCTGTATTCCACGCACGACCAGTTCAGGCCGCGCTCTGCCAGCCATTGTTCCACACGCGCGACCTTGCCTTCGCGGAACGAGGGCACGCCGCGGATCGCGCCGGTGGGGTTGCCCTGGTCATCGCGCTCCAGGTCGATGGCAATCAGCTCCGGCACACCAAAGGCGGCGGCAATGGGTCGGGTGACGAATTCGTTGGTGGCGGTGACGATGATCACCTGATCGCCCGCGGCCTGGTGGCGGCGCACCAGTTCCAGCGCCTGCGGCTGGATGACCGGGTGGATGATTTCGTCCATGTAGCGGCGATGGGCGGCGTTGGACGGCTCGACCCCATGTTCGCGCAAAGCCGACACGGAAAACTCGACGTATTCGTGAATGTCCAGCGTGCCGGCTTTGTATTGCGCGTAAAACGCATCGTTGGCCCGGGTGTGGCTTTCAGCATCGCGCCAACCGAGCTCGACAGTGAACTGTCCCCAGGAATAGTCGGAGTCCAGGGGGATGAGGGTGTGATCGAGATCGAACAAAGCAAGGCGCATGGAGGGTTCTATTCGTTTTCCAGCATGGACCGGATGAGCGGGATGGTGATGGCCCGCTGGGTGCGCAGGGCGTAGGTATCGAGCTGGTCGAGCAGCATCATGAGGCTGGAGAGGTCGCGCGAGAAGCGCTTGAGCATGAAGTCCATGACCTCGTCACCCAGGAACACGCCGCGCTCGTCGGCCGCGCGGCGCAGCACGGCTCGGCGCTCGGTCTCACCCAGCAGGTGCAGTTGAAACACATGACCCCAACCCAGGCGGGTGCGCAGGTCTTCTCGCAGTTGCAGGTCGGCAGGCGGCCGATCGGCAGTGGCCAGCACCCAGCGCGCTGCACCCGAGGCCGGGCTCTGGGCGTTGACGAACCAGTTGAAAGCGGCGGCTTGCTGCTCGGCGGTGTAAAGGTGCACATCGTCCAGCAACACGGCTTCCCAACGCTCGTCGTATTCACCTGGGTGCAGGGCCTGGGCATCGAGCCAGCCTACCCGGGCGCCGTGCTCGCGCAGGGCCTCTCGCACCGCGTTGAGCAGATGGGTCTTGCCGCTGCCGCCCTCGCCCCAGAGCAGGGTCGGCACAGGCGAGCGCAACGGGTTACCGACCCACAGGCGCAGGTGCTCCAGCGGTGCCTCGTTGCCTGCGGCCACGTAGTTGACCAGCGTGGGCACCGGCGCCAGGCCGATGTCCAGCGCCATTTGCTTCATCGGGGTTGTGGCCAGATTCATGCAGCCTTGTCTTCGGGCGGCACGGCTTGGGCAACCGTTGTGTCCAGATACAGTTCGCTGCCCAGGTAACGCGCCTTGGCTCGCCGGATGCCCACCAGCAGCACGGCGCTGGCGGGCAGCGCAATCAGCACACCGACAAAACCAAACAGGTGACCAAACGCCATCAAGGCAAAAATCACCGCGATCGGATGCAGGCCGATGCGCTCGCCCAGCAGGCGAGGCGTCACGTACATGCTCTCGACCGCCTGACCCACGGCGTACACCACACCCACCAGCGCCACTCCCAGCACCGCCTGGAACTGCAACACGGCGGCCAGCAGCGCCAGCACCAGACCCAGGCCAAAACCCAGATAAGGAATGAACACGGCCAGCCCGGTGAACACGCCAATGGGCAGCGCCAGCTTCAGCCCCACCAGCGCCAGGCCCACGGTATAGAGCACAGCCAGCACACACATCACCAGCAACTGGCCGCGCAGGTACTGGCCCAGCACCTCGTCGGTTTCGTCCAGAAAGCCCTGGACGGCTGGGCGCCAGCGCGGTGGAATCAGGCCCTTGCTGCGCTCGACCAGATTGGCCCAGTCCAGCAGCAGGTAATAGGCAACGATGGGAGCGAGCACCAGGTTGCCCAATAGCGCAAGAATCGCACTCCCTCCAATGCGCAGAGACGACAGCAGGCTGCCGATGATTTCTTCCTCGTGGCCCGACACCAGTTGCTGCAGCCAGCCCCGAACCAGCGCCACATCCACCTGCAACTCCACACCGAAGCGGCCCAGAAAAGGAACCAGCCAGGCATTGAGGTTCTCCAGCAAGACCGGTACCTGCTCCTTGAGCAGCGGCACCTGCTTGGTGATGACCGGCACGATGAGCAGAACCACCGCCATCATCACCAGTCCCAGCAGCGTGAGCGACAGACCTGCCCCCAGCCAGCGCGGGATGCGCCGCTCGTGCATTTTCTCGACGACCGGGTGCAGCGCATAGGCCAGCACGGCCGCCAGCACGAACGGCATCAGCACAGGGGCCAGCACCGTGAGCAACAGCCAGATGGCCACCGCTATGGCGGCCCAGGCAGCAGCACGGATTTGATTGGGAGAAAACGTCATGGAATGACCCGGTTGGGAAGTCAGGGTGCAGGGCGCCATCGCATCAGGAAACCATGCAGGGCAAACCCTTAAAATCAGAGGCAAATTCTAGTCGGCCCCTGGGTGAGCCATCATCCACCCCTTCCCTTTGACTGATTTGCCTGTTGATTCAACCGGCGACCCCTGCCTTCATGACCTCCAGCACCCCTCCTCTCTCCTACAAAGACGCCGGCGTGGACATCGACGCCGGCGACGCGCTGGTCGAGCGCATCAAGCCTCTGGCCAAAAAGACGATGCGCGAAGGCGTGCTGGCCGGCATCGGCGGCTTTGGCGCCCTCTTCGAGGTGCCCAAACGCTACAAAGAGCCGGTGCTGGTGAGCGGTACCGACGGCGTGGGCACCAAGCTCAAGCTGGCGTTTGAATGGAACATGCACGACACCGTGGGCAT
>DAIOEI010000037.1:0-10670 GCA_036746335.1 Hydrogenophaga sp.
AGGCAGCCATTGGACTTACACCCTCAGATACAATCTTGCAGTATAGCCAGCCGCCTGGTGGGAAGACATCGTCGTCAAGGCGCTATATTCCTGCTTTCTGGTCTTTTTGTGGTTCCCGGTTCGTCCGCTTTTGCCATCTGAGGTCCCATGCACCACCCTGCTTCAAACATGTCCATGATGTCCACTTCGACTGGCAGCAAAGCCCTCTTCCCTCTCCCTCAGCGCCTGCGCATGCTTGCGCTTTCGGTGGCTGTGTCGGCCTGCCTGTCTGCCCCTGCGGCGTTCGCTCAGGCGGACGACCATGCGGAGGTCAACCGCCTGTTGCGTGCGGGGCAGTTCAGCGAAGCGCTGACCAAGGCGGACCAATACCTGAGCACAAAACCACGCGACCCTCAAATGCGTTTCCTCAAGGGCGTGATCCAGACCGAAAGCGGCAAGCCAGGCGATGCGATCAGCACTTTCAACAAGCTGACCGAAGACTTTCCCGAGTTGCCCGAGCCCTACAACAATCTGGCGGTGCTGTACGCAGGTCAGAGCCAGTTTGACAAAGCGCGCGCAGCCCTTGAAATGGCGATTCGCACCAACCCCAGCTATGCAACTGCCCACGAAAACCTGGGCGATGTCTACGCCAAGCTGGCCAGCCAGTCCTACAGCAAAGCGCTGCAACTGGACGCCAGCAACAGCGCAGTGGCGCCCAAGCTCAGCCTGATCCGCAACCTTTTTGTGGCAGACGCCCGCGGCGCCAGGAACGCCACCGCGGCGCCCGTCGCAGTGGCAGCAGCGCCAGCCCCTGCGGCACCGCCCCCCGCTGCAACGCCTCCTGCGGCGGCACCCACACCAGCTGCACCCCCAGCACAGGCGCCCGCTCAACCGGCAACGGCTGGCAACACGGAAGCTGTCGAGGCTGCTGTGGCCGAATGGGCGAAGGCCTGGTCCAGCCGGGACATGAAGGCCTACCTGGCGGCCTACGCGCCCAATTTCACACCCGTTGGCGGCCAGAGTCGCAAAGATTGGGAATCGGATCGCAGGGCACGCATCGTGCCGCGCTCGCGCATCGGTGTTGATGTGAGCAACCTCACGGTCTCGATCGATGGCGACCGTGCGACGGCCAACTTCCGTCAGGCCTACAGCTCAGACACCCTGAACGTCACCAGCCGCAAACGCCTGGATCTCATCAGAAGCGGTGACCGCTGGCTGATCGTTCGCGAAACCACGGGCTCCTGATGGCAGGTTGGCGGCGCGTTCACAGCGGCCTCGCCAGCGATCCTGTCGGCCTGAGCAGTGCCTGGCGTGGCGGCTGGTCCCGCCCGGCTGTAGGCCTGGTTGGCTTGGCTGTGCTGGCGGGCAGTGCACTCTTGGTGTCCTCCTGTGTGGGCCGGGAGGGCGATGTTGGCGAGTTCCTGGGCCAGATGTCCGACTCCACCTCCTCTACGGCACATGCGCTGACCCGCACCTCCATGCTGGACGGTGCGTTGTCAAAAGTCCATCCATCGCTGGGGAGCATAGACGACCCCATCACAGGATCGGGCTTGAGTCGGCGTGCCCTTTCCAACGAGGCGCTGGAAGCCTCCTTGCCCTTGATTGGGCAAGCAGAAGCCCGGCTGATCTCCATTTACCAGTTGATCAGCGAAGGCAAGCACCGCGAGGCCTTGAAAGCAGCGGAGTCGCTGGTCAAAGACCATCCCAACTATCACTTGGCCCACCTGGTGCACGGTGACCTCCTGAGTTTGCGGGTCAGGCCGGTGCGGCAGTTGGGTGATGTACCCGACACAAAAGCAACGGCGGCTGCTGAACAACTCCAGGTCTTGCGCGAGGAGTCTGAGCGCCGCTTGCGGGCCCTGACTGAGCGTCCGCCAGAAGGCAGCATTCCGACCCAGTTTTTGGCTCTCTCCTCTCAGAGCCGTCACGCCATTGCCATCGATGCCTCCCGATCGCGGCTCTATCTGTTTGAGAACCTGACGCCCTCGGCCTCAGGCAGCTTGCTGGGCGAACCACCCCAACTCAAGCTGCTGGCGGACTTCTACATTTCTGTGGGCCTATCGGGCATTGAGAAACTCGTCGAGGGCGACAAGCGGACCCCTCTGGGTGTCTACTACATCACCAGCAACCTCAACCCCAGCACCCTGCCGGACCTTTATGGCGTGGGTGCCTTACCGATCAACTATCCCAATGCGCTCGATATCCAGCGGGGCAAAACCGGTAGCGGCATCTGGCTGCACGGCACCCCCCGTGAACAATTCGTGCGCGCTCCACAGGCCTCCGACGGTTGCGTCGTTCTCTCCAACCCGGACCTGGAACGCTTGCTGGATACGGTGCGCATCCGCACCACGCCTGTGATCATTGCACCCGAACTGCACTGGGTCCAGCCACAGGCGCTCAACCTGGATCGGCAACGTTTCGAAGCCTCTTTGAACGCCTGGCGAGAGGCCAAAGGCAAAGGCGACATGGAGCGCCTGCGCGGCTTTTATTCCAGCCGTTTTCTCGCTCAAGGTCGCGATCTGGCCCAATGGTGGCCCAGACTCGAAAGCGAAATCCGCGCGGCAAGGCAAACCCGGGACATCGAACTCAAAGACGTGTCGCTGCTGCGCTGGCGGGACACCCAAGACACCATGGTGGTGACCTTTGGCGAAGTGGCCAAAGGCCAGACCCGTGGCGTCACCCGCCGCCAGTATTGGTCGTATGAAAATGATCAATGGAAGATATTTTTTGAAGGAGCGCCTTGATGCATCGATTCATGGGCAGACTGGACTTCAGCTTGTCGCTGCGCAACGCGATCACCGCACTGATGTGCATGCTGCTGATGTCTTTGACCGCCGGGGCAGCAGCCCAGACGGGCACCGCCAAGGTCAAGCTGCAGACCAGCCAGGGCGACATCGTGCTCGAGCTCAATGCGGCCAAGGCACCCAAAACCGTGGAGAACTTTCTCCAATATGTGCAAGACAACCATTTCGATGGCACCGTGTTTCACCGGGTCATTCACAACTTCATGATCCAGGGCGGCGGCTTTACTGCCGACATGACGCAAAAGCCCACGCGCGCGCCCATACCGCTGGAAGCGTCCAACGGACTCAAAAATGACCGCGGAACCATCGCCATGGCCCGCACACAGAGCCCCAACTCGGCCACAGCCCAGTTTTTCATCAATGTGGTTGACAACGCCAATCTGAACGCACCCAACCCGGA
Source organism: Hydrogenophaga sp. (assembly GCA_036746335.1). Classification (GTDB taxonomy): domain Bacteria; phylum Pseudomonadota; class Gammaproteobacteria; order Burkholderiales; family Burkholderiaceae_C; genus Hydrogenophaga. Next base: position 3,184 of record DAIOEI010000037.1, read on the forward strand.
TGGTTACGGCTACACCGTGTTCGGCAAAGTGATTTCGGGCATGGATGTGGTGGACAAAATCCGGGCAGTCCCGGTGGGCAATCAAGGCATGCACCAGAACGTACCCACCCGAGCGGTCACCATCATCAAAGCAACCTTGGAGAAATGAACATGGCACAGCCACAGGTCGAACTGCACATTGCCGGGCACGGCGTCATCACCCTGGAACTCGATGCTGAAAAAGCGCCGCTGTCCACGGCGAACTTTCTGGCTTACGTGAACAAAGGCCATTACAACAACACCGTCTTCCACCGGGTCATTCCCGGCTTCATGATCCAGGGTGGCGGCTTCGAGCCGGGCATGCAGCAAAAGCCCACCGACGCACCGATCAACAACGAGGCCAACAACGGCCTCAAAAACGAAACCTATACCGTGGCCATGGCCCGCACCGGTGATCCGCACTCGGCCAGCGCCCAGTTCTTCATCAACGTGTCCAACAACAGCTTCCTCAACCACACCGCCCCCAGCGCACAAGGCTGGGGTTATGCGGTGTTCGGCAAAGTGGTGTCGGGCACGGAGATTGTCAAGAAAATTGAAGGCCTGCCCACCGGGCGCCGAGGCTTCCACGACGACGTGCCCAAGGACGACGTCGTGATCGAAAAAGCCGTCGCCCTGTAAACGCTGGGTGGGGCGTCGAAACGGCGCGCCCGCAACATGACCGATCAGCCGCACACCATCCCGGGTTGCTCACAAGCTTTGCCCGATGGCAGCTCGGACACTCTGGAGGCACCTGCCGGTTGGCAAGTGGTGGACTTCATATCAGACCTGCACCTGCAAGCCAGCGAACCTGCCACAGCGCTGGCTTGGGAGCAATACCTCCAGGGTGTGTTCTGCGCCAAGGCGGATGCGCTTTTTATCCTGGGCGACCTGTTCGAGGTCTGGATCGGTGATGATCTGCCGGGCAGCCCGCGCAATGGCCTGCCTGCCGACACTGCGCGCGAAGCCGATTTTCTGGGCCATTGCACCGACCTCCTCTGGCAATTCAGCCGCCACACGCCGGTGTACTTTCTGCACGGTAATCGCGACTTTCTTCTGGGCCCAGCTGCACTGGCAAGGATGGGCATGCAGGCTTTGCCAGACCCGACGACGCTGAGCTTTCAAGGAGAGCGCTACCTGATCAGCCATGGTGACGCGCTGTGCCTGGCCGACACCGAATACCAGCGCTTTCGCGCACTGGTGCGCACCCAAGAATGGCAGGCCAGCTTCCTTCAACAGCCGCTGATGGAGCGCGCACAGCAGGCAGCGGTCATGCGCCAGCACAGCCAGGCCCGCAAGCAACATACCGCACACGACCCTTCGCTGTGGGCCGATGTGGACAAGGGCGCTGCCCTGGCCTGCCTGCGAGAAGCAGGTGCTCGTACCCTGATCCATGGACACACCCACCGCCCGGCTGTGCACGACCTGAGCCCAAGTCTTCAGCGCGTGGTACTCAGTGACTGGGACCTGAACGCGACACATCCAAGGGCAGAAGTGTTGCGCCTCCAAAACCACGGCTGGCAGCGGCTCGCACTGGTCTGATCAGGTTTCCACCAGCGTCAAGACCACCCTCTTGCCATGAACGCCACCCGCCAGAAACAGACATGGTGGCAACGCCTGATGCCGCTGCGCTGGAGCGAACCGCCGCCACTGCCCGAGCCGCTGTGGCAAGACACACGTGAGAGTCTGCCTTTTTTGCGGGACCTGAGCGAAGCCGATGCCAGGCGGCTGGGCAGTCTCTGCGCCCGATTCCTCCAAGAAAAAGAGTTCCTCGGCGCACACGAACTCGTGATCACCGACGGGATGGCGCTGTCCATCGCCGCACAGGCCTGTTGGCCCTTGCTGTATCTGCTGGGCCCTAACGGTCGCAGCGATCCGGTCTCGGTGCTGAACTGGTATGGCGGTTTTGTGGGCATCGTGGTCCAGCCAGGTGCCGTCATCGTGAACCGCGAGCAGATGGACGCTTCCGGTGTAGTTCACCGCTACCGGGAGGTCCTCGCAGGCGAGGCCATGGACGGTGGTCCGATCATGCTCAGCTGGGATGACGTTTCCCGCGCCGCCGAATTGGCCGAGGTGGGTTGCAATGTGGTGATCCACGAATTCATCCACAAAATGGACATGCTCGGCATGGCCGCTGGCGCCCTACCCGACGGCGCGCCGCCGATCCACCAGGCTTTGTGGGGGCACACCAGCCTGGCCACCACGCGGGCGCACTGGCAAGAGACCATGAGCGAAGCATATGCCCGGTTTCGGGAAAGCCTGAGCCTGGCCGACCGGTTTGGCGGCGACCTGCCCTGGCTGGACCGCTACGCGGCCCAAGATCCGGCCGAGTTCTTCGCGGTCACTGCCGAAGCCTACTTTGTCAACCGGAACCGCTTTGGCGAACACTTTCCCGACCTGCTGGCCCTCTACGACGGCTTTTTTCAGATGGGCAGAGCCGGCGGCTGAAACTCAGCGCCTCAGCAGAGCTTTCAGAACGGCCATCAGGCGACGAGCTGCGCCAGCATCGTGTGCAGCGGCGAGCACCGCCTGCACATCGGCCATCCATGTTTCTTGTGGCCCAGACTGGTGTTTGCGTGTGAGCAGCTGCAACTGCACCAATCGGCGCGCCGCCTGATGCTCTGCCGGTGTGGGCACATCGGCCGCCATCTCCAAGCGCAACAAGGCCTGTGCAGCCTCACCAGTCGGCGCGGCCGCCAAGGCCGCTGCCCAGCCGCCGCGCCCAGCCGCCGAAACGCGGGACCCCAGCGCCTGAGGCGACGGCAGTTGTGCCGCATCACGCTGCTGCCAGGCAGACATGAATTGCGTCAACACCTCGCCGTGTGCCTGCTCGGCAAGTTTGCGCAAGGCGGCTTGTGCATTTTCCAGTGCCTGGCGCTGGGCGCGAAAAGCCGCATCGCCCAGACGCGGCGGCCCGTCTTGCCTGCCCGCGCGATCTGGCCGGCTGGTCGTCCATGCTCCACGGTCATTGCCGCGCTCGGAGGCACGGCCAGTGCCTCCCCGGGCGTCCCGGTCCCGGGGCGGGCCACGGCGCTCGTCTCGACCTGCCGGCTCGGTACGCTTCATGCCTGGACGGTCGTCACCGCGAACCGCCACCACTTTGCGGGGTGCGACAGCCGTTGCCGCCTTGGCCGGCGCTTGCGCCTCCTGAGATGCGGGCGCATCTTCCGCCAAAGCGGCATCCGCTGGGCTCTCCGCTGAAGCCGCGGGCGCTGATTCCGTTTCTGCCTCCGGCTGCGCGTTGTCTCCTGGTTCCTTAGCCACCACAGCAGATGACACCGAGTTTTCGAGCGCAGCCCCCCCTGCAACCGCCGGCGCTTCGGCAGGCGCGGCATGGGCAGGAATTTCGCCGCGCAAGACCTGCTCCAGCGCTGCCGCAGCCAGGCGGATGGCCTGCACATCGCCCTGGGCCACCGCGGCATCCACTGCGCGGGAGGCATCCAGTACACGCTGATCGTGCGCATTGAGCGCACGGGCGCCTGCTTCGCGTTCCGCGCTCTTGCGGGCAAACGCCTCGTCAATCGGTTGCCGGAAGGCTTCCCACAACTTCTGTTCTTGTTTGCGCTCCAGCGGCACCGCATGGGCCTCGGCTTGCCAACGCTGCTGAAGAGCCTTGACCGCACCCAGGTTCAGCGGCACCGCCGCGCCCAGCGAGACCGCTTCTTCAATCATCTGGCGTCGGCGCCCGACACTGGTGGCCTGTGCCGCCTCCAAGGGGGCATGAGCGGCCGACATCGCAGCCTTCCAGACCGGCTGCATTTCGGCAAAGGCCTTCTCGCTCAGATGTCCGGCCTCGCGCCACTGCTCTGAGAAACCGTGCAAAGCCTTGATTTGCGCCTTCCAGTCGGTGTTCTGTGCGTGTTCTAGCGTCCAGCTGCTCAAGGCTTCGATCAGTGCATGGCGTTGTGCCTTGCTGGCCTCGGCTTGCTGGCGAATCTGTACCAGCCAATCTTCCACCACCTTGTGAGCCTCGGTACAGGCATGGTCAAACCGCTTCCACAGCGCATGATTGGCTGCCCCGCCCTGATCGGTGGTTTTCCACTGCTCGCGCAAAGAGCGCAGGGTTTCTTGCATCTTGCGTCCACCCAGGCGTTGCGCTGGTGGCGCAGCCACCAGGGCTTCAGCTTTGTGCACCAGCTCTTCCCGCAGTTGATCGGCGCGCCAGCGCTGCCAGTCCTCCATGTCGCCAGCCTGTTTGAGCGCGGCATGTGCACGGGCCTCAAGCTCCGGGGTCAAGAGCCGCGCGCTGCCCTTGAGCACAGCCCGCACATCCGCTGCCGCCTTGGGTGTGGCCTTGCCATGGCCTTGCTCCAGTTCGGTCTCCAGCACGGCCAGAGCCCGCTCCAGGTCGGCAGCTGCCTGCATGCGCCGCGCCTGGCGCTGCTCCGAGCCGGCATCGGCGCCTGCGGCCGCCGGTGCGCTCTCGCCGCGCGCCAGACGCAGTTCGTCAGCCCAGACTGGTACGGCGGGCAAAGGCGCCAGGGGATCGGTCTCCGCAGCCACTGCCTGCGCCAACGCAGCCTCAAAGGCATCCCAAACCAGTTGCAACTGGTCGCGCGAAGACGCCAACATGGGCGGGAATTTGGGCTCGACGCTGGCCCAGTGCACATCCTGCGCCAAGGCGTCAATCGACCGCCGCCACTGCTCCACATCCGCGCGCAGGCTCACCGCCAATTGCTGCGCCTCGCGCCAGCTTTTGGTGGACATCACTTCAATGCGTTGCGCCATGAGAACCGCCGATTCACGCTCCACCTGCACCCGGTGTTGCAAATCTTCCACCGCCTTGACCCGCTCGGCGAGCGACTGGCGCAACGACAGCAGCGGCTCCCTGGACAAAGGCGCTCCGGCCTTGGCCGCATCGCGCTGCCAAGCCATGGCATCTGCAAGGTTCAAGCGGCTTGCATCCAGCAAAGCCTGTGCCTTTTGCGCCCATTCTTCGGCCATCAAGGCCTGGTTCTTCTGGCGTTTGATCTCGTCCAGTTTTTCCTTCAGCGGCTTCGCAGCCCCACGGTCGCGCTGTGAAAGCTCCTTGAACACCTCTGCCATCTTTTCGGCCGAGGGTTCACTGGCCAACCATTCGCGCACGCGCGCAGCACGCTCGCCCGAAGTCGGCGCCGAAAACGCACCACCTGTGACACCATCCAGCGGGTGTACGGCCGTTGGCGCCGCAGCCCCCTTGCCCGCTGCCGCCCCGGCTGCATCGTTCTGGAGAGGGGATTGGGGTGAGCTTTTGAGCAAAGACAGGAGCGACATACAAGGATTGGAGCGACGGTTTGGTCAAGACAGGCCCGAAGGGCGGTAAACCCCATATTGTCGCCTCGGAACGGAACATCCCCTACCGATAGCAACAAGACCACAGTTCGGAGCCAAGCCAAGACACCCCCACAAAGGAGAAACCCCGACGGTCTTGCGACCGCCGGGGTTGACGGCGTGCAATATGCCATGGCCGTCGGCGAGGCACAAAAGAGAGAAACGTCTTTTGTGCCGAGGGCAACAGATTGCCCTCTGCTTGTGGGTCAAACGCTCGGCCAATCCGCTGCATCTGCCCAAATGCCGCTTGTACAAGCGACGCCCCTACGATAGATCAAGTGCCGACCAGCATCAATAGAAAGCTCCGTCCAGGGCCATCGTTTTTTTCAATCCTCGGGCGTGTTTCGTTCACGTTCATCCATCCGACCGCTCAGCGGTAGCAGACGGCGATCAACGGCAGGTGTGTCCAGCCCCAGCTCAGACAGTCGAATCTGTGGGCTACTGCGCTATCAGATTGATGGCAACCCGCGCCAAACCTCCTCTTTAAAGATTTTTTTATCATAAAGAACTGAAGAAATAGCATTGACTAGCTATTACTGAGCACCTAGTATTCGGCCACTTTGCAGAAAACGGGGGTAAACCCGAACTGCCGACTCGATCGGCCTGCCCGATATCTTGTTCAAAAAGCAAGAACAGCAGAGACCGAACCCGCGTCCGCCTCACCCAGGCCATGGCGCAGCCGACAGGAGCAACCCGATGAACAACTCGACCAGCCTGCGGGCGCAGCCGAGTGCGCCCAGCGCCACACTGACCGCCATGCGCGATGTCTACCGTGGTTTTTTTGACATCACCCACAACAGCCTGGCCATGCTGGGCATGCTGATCGCGGTTGGACTGATTGTGCTGGGTGCCCGCGCAGATCTGCGCCAGGACATCGAAGCCCAGTTGCTGACCTGGCTGCAGCAGCGGCAAGCCACGCCGGTCAGCACCGAACTGGCGGAGGTGTATGAGCCCGAGCCCGAGGCGATCCAACGCGTGACCGCAAGCTCGCCCAACGCGTTGCCAGTGCACCAGGCGCGCGTGACCCACTGGCTCAGCCGCAAGTACCGAGTGGCCCCGGAGCCGCTGAGCGTGCTGGTGGCTGAGGCCTTTGAAATTGGAGAGAAAGCCCGTCTGGACCCAACGCTCATCCTTGCGGTGATGGCCATTGAATCGCGCTTCAACCCGTTTGCCCAGAGCCCGGTTGGTGCACAAGGCCTGATGCAGGTGCTCACCCGGGTGCACACCGAAAAATACGAGGACTTCGGTGGTCAGCTTGCAGCCTTCGATCCTGTCACGAATCTCCGCGTGGGCGCGCAAGTGCTGCGCGACTGCATCCGCCGTGCGGGCTCGGTAGAGGGTGGACTGCGCCTGTACGTCGGCGCGGTCACCACCGACGGCAGCGACTACATCAACAAGGTGATGGCAGAACACTTGCGCCTGCAAAGTGTGGCACTGGGCCAACCCGTGCCCACCACTTTCCCGGTTTTTCGGGCGCCGTCTTTGGAGGCGGCTGCCGACGCCACGCCTGAAACCGGGGCACCTACCTCCGCTGACGCCACAGCACCCGGCGTCGAGGCGCCTGAGCCAGCGGTCACGCTGGAAACCGTGCAACTGGAAGAGGGACGGATCAACGCCACCCAGGCACAGCCGCCGGCTTCACCCTCAGAACTGCGCTCCTGACCCGAAGCGGATAAAATCTTCCGGTGCACAACTGGCGATAGGCGTCTGGTGGTCTGACCGCCAGCAACGCTGACGTGGCCCCCCGCCCCTTTGGGCGGGACAACCACTGGGAAGTGCGCCGCCCGCTCTGCCGGGTGTTCAGCCGTTCGCCTGGGCAGTCCCCGCCGCTCCAGCCACCGCGCCTGGAGCGCACGGGGTCCCACGCTCCTGAAGTCCTTCCAGAGACCGTCCCGAGACTGCCAAACCATGTACAACCGCAACATCCTCATCGAACAAACCGACCCCGAGCTGTTCCAGGCCATCCAGCTGGAAAACGCGCGCCAAGAACACCACATCGAGCTGATCGCCAGCGAGAACTACGCCAGCCCGGCCGTGATGGCCGCCCAGGGCACGCAGCTGACCAACAAATACGCTGAAGGCTACCCCGGCAAGCGCTACTACGGTGGCTGTGAGTACGTCGACGTGGCCGAGCAACTGGCGATCGACCGCGTCAAGCAGCT
>DAIOEI010000038.1:0-10570 GCA_036746335.1 Hydrogenophaga sp.
GGTTGAGCAGGGTGGTTTTGCCAGCGCCCAGAAAGCCCGAGAGCACGGTCACGGGCAGGCGGGTGTCGACCTTTTGGGGTGCGGAGAATCCCATGGTGGTTTCCTCACTGGCCCTTGATGGCCTGCGTCAGGGCGGTGGTGTTGGCGCGCATCATCGCCAGGTAGTTGGCCGCCGGCCCTTTGCTGTCAGATAGCGCATCGGAGAACAGCTCGCCCGCCGGTTTGACGCCGGTCTCGCGCCCGATCTGCGCGATCAGGCGCGGGTCGGAGATGTTCTCGACGAACAGCGCTTTGATGTTCTCCTGCTTGATTTGGCGCACCAGTTGCGCCACACCCTTGGCCGAGGCTTCGCTCTCGGTGCTCACGCCCTGCGGAGCCAGGAAAGTCACGCCGTATTCCTTGGCGTAGTAGCCGAACGCGTCGTGCGAGGTGATGACCTTGCGCTGCACCGCCGGGATGACGGCCCACAGGGCGCGGATGTCGGTGTCCAGAGCCTTGAGTTCGGCCGAGTAAGCGGCGGCGTTGCGCTGGTAGCTGTCGCAACCGGCGGCGTCGGCGGCGCACAGACCCTTGGCGATGTTGCCCACAAAGGCGATGGCATTGGGCACGCTTTGCCAGGCGTGAGGGTCGATCTCGCCGTGGTGATGCCCATGGCCTTTCTTGCTGTGGCTTTTGTGGTCGTGTCCGTGCGCCTCTTCGGCTTCGATGGGTTTGATGCCTTCGCTGACCACCACATGGCGACCCTTGTAGCTGGCGGTGTTGAGCAGGCGCCTCATCCAGCCTTCAAAGCCCAGGCCGTTGGAGAACACGATCTGCGCCTGGCCGATGAGCTTGGCTTGCGAGGGTTTGGGTTGGAACACGTGCGCGTCGCCGCCCGGGCCGACCAGGACCTCCACAGCCACCCGGTCGCCGCCGACCCTTTTCACCATGTCACCCAGGATGCTGAAGCTGGCCACCGCCTGGATCGGGGCGGTGGACTGGGCCTGGGCCAGCGCGTTGGGCAGCAGGGCAGAAAAAGCCAGGGCGGCCAGGGTTTGCAGGTGGGTGCGGCGTGTCATGGGAGCGTCCTTGTCAGAAAAAAAATCAGGCCTGAAGGTGGAAACGGGCGGCGCGCTGCTGGCGCAGCACCCCGCGGGGAGCAAAAAACAAAGAGAGCAGGTAGATCACGCCCAGGCACAGCACGATCATGGGGCTGGTGGGCAGGTCAGCGTGGTAGGAGACCAGCAGGCCGCCTGTGCTGGCCACCAAGGCCAGGCCGGTGGCGGTGGCCACCATGGGCCCCAGGCCGCGCACCCAGAAGCGGGCGCTGGCGGCTGGCAGCACCATGATGCCCACGGCCATGAGCGTGCCCAGGGCGTGGAAACCGGCCACCAGGTTGATCACCAGCAGGGCCAGAAAACCGTAATGCGCCACCGGGCTCAGACGGCTGACCTGGCGCAGGAAACCCGGGTCCAGGCATTCCAGAATGAGTGGTCGGTGAATCAGCGCCAGGGTCAGCAGCGTCACGCCGGTGATCGACCAGAGCAACTGCAGCGCCGCCGGGTCCAGCGCCAGCACGGTGCCAAACAGCACATGCAGCAAGTCCACACTGTTGCCTCGCACCGAGACGATCAAAACGCCCAGCGCCAGCGACAGCAGGTAGAAGGCGGCCAGGCTGGTGTCTTCGCGCAGCAAGGTGTTGCGCGCCACCAGGCCCGAACCCACCGCCACCGCCAGCCCGGCAAAAATGCCGCCCACGGTCATGGCGGTGAGCGACAGGCCGAACATCAGGTAGCCGATGGCCGCACCGGGCAAGATGGCGTGGGCCATGGCGTCGCCGGTCAGGCTCATGCGCCGCAGCATCAAAAACACACCCACCGGCGCTGCGCTCAGCGACAGGGCCAGGCAACCCAGTAGGGCCTGGCGCATGAAGGCAAATTCAAAGAACGGCCCGATCAGCGGGGTTTCGGCCGTCATGGCGTGGTCTCCAGCGGGCGGGTTGTGGAGTGCCCGTGGGAATGGCTGTGGGAGTGGCCGTGGCCGTGGGCATGCGAATGCCCGGGCGCATGGCCTGCTGCAACCCCTGGCGGGTGATCGTGGGGGTGGCTCGGCGCCAGCGGCGGCGCCTCGCAAACGCCGGCCGCATCGTCAAACGGTTCGCGCAGCGACTGCGCGCGTTGCCAGTGCGCTGCGGTCAGCACCTCGGCTGTCGGGCCCCAGGCTACGGGTTCTCGCGCCAGCAGCAAAGTCAGCGGGAAGTGCTCGCGCACCTGGGCCAGGTCGTGCAAGACCGCAATCACGGTCTTGCCTTGCCGCTGCCAGCCGTGCAGCAGCGCTAGCAGATCGGTGGTGGTGCGCTGGTCAACGGCGGCAAACGGCTCGTCCAGGAGCACCACGGGCGCGTCCTGCAACACCAGCCGGGCGAATCGCGCGCGTTGCAGTTGACCGCCGGAGAGGGTGTCCAGCCCGCGCCACTCGAAGCCGGTGAGGCCCACCGCCGCCAGCGCGGCATCGCACTGGCGCTGGTGTTCAGCGCTGAAGCGGCCCAGGGCGCCTACCCGGTGCCACAGGCCCATGGACACCATGCCACGCACATCCATGGGAAAACTGGCGTCCAGCTCGCTGTGTTGCGGCAGCCAGGCGGTGCGCTGGGGCGCCAAACCATCCAGCGAGCCACTGAGCGGCTTCATTTCACCCGCCAGCGCCTTGATCAGCGTGCTTTTGCCAGCACCATTGGGCCCGACCACCGCGACCAGTGAACCCGGCTCGATGCTCAAACTCAGGTGGTGCACGGCCGGGTGGCGCTCGTAGCCCAGCGTCAGGTCGCGCAAGGTGATGCGGGGCGCTGCTGCATGGGGCTTGGGGAGATGGGCGTCGGAGGGAGCCATGTGGCGGGTTTACACTGTTGCAACTCGATTGCGATAATAGCGATATTAACGCAACACAGTTACAGCAACGGAGACGCGCCATGGAGACCCGACCTTCCCCCAAAGAAAATGCCGCGGTGCCTGCCGAGATTCAGGCCCGGCTGGAAGCGGCCGGCTTGCGCAGGACGCTGGCCACGCGCGCCGTGCTGGGCCTTTTTCTGACCAACCCGCAGGGTTTGCTCAACCATGCCCAGGCGCTGGCCTCGCTGCAGGCGCGTGGGCTGGACATCAACCGCGTAACGCTCTACCGCCTGCTGGACCGCCTGGCCGTCTGTGGTGTGCTGCATCGTCATGCTGACGATGGCGCCCGCACTTGGCTGTTTGGCCTGGCACCCACCAACAGCACGGGCACCGCACCGCGCTTTGAATGCGACGCCTGCCACCGCCAGTTCCGCCTGGTCGAGGGCAGCGCGCCCACCCAGGCCGTGGCGGGCGACCTGCTGCGCACCCTGGCCGGGCTGGGTCACCAGGGCCTGCGGGTGGATGTCGCGATCCACGGCACCTGCGCCAGCTGTCTGCCCCATTCCGCCGACGCAGCGGGGGAGCCCGCGCCTTGATCGCCACCTCGGGCTTGACTTTCGCCTTCGCCCCGGGCGCCGACCTGTGTTTCGCCAATGTGCAGGTCCCCCAGGGCGGCACGCTGCTGCTGCGCGGCGCCTCGGGCAGTGGCAAGTCCACCTGGCTGGCGCTGGCCGCCGGGTTGCTCACGCCCGGTTCGGGCGAGATGGTGGTGGCTGGGCAAAACGTGGCGGCCTTGCGGGGCAGCGCGCGCGACCGCTGGCGCTCGCGCACCATCGGGTTTCTGCCGCAAAAGCTGTTTTTAAGCGAAGCCCTGTCAGTGGCCGACAACCTGGGGCTGGTGTTCTTTGCGGCGGGTGTGCCCCACAACGCCGCCGCCGTGGCGCAGGCGCTGGCGGCGCTGGGCCTGCAAGGGCTGGCGGCGCGCAAACCCTCTCAGCTCTCGGGCGGCCAGGCGCAGCGCGTGGCGCTGGCGCGTGCCCTGTTGCTCAACCCTCGGGTGTTGCTGGTGGATGAACCCACGGCCAGCCTGGACGATGAGGCCTGCGCGGCGGCGCTGGACAGCTTGCAGCGCGCTGCCGCCCGTTGCGAGGCCACGCTGGTGATCGCCACCCACGATGCGCGGGTGGTGCAAGCGCTTCCGCAGGCTCAGACCTTGTTGCTGCAGCGAGAGGCCTCGCGATCTGGCTCGGCCACCGAGGGGGCCGCATGAACGTGCCCGCGCTGTCCTGGCGCTACCTGTGGTCTCGGCCCCTGGGCACGGCGCTGAACCTGTTGCTGCTCAGTCTGGGTGTGGCGGCCATGGCGTTTGTGCTGATCGCGCAGGACCAGGTGGACCGCGCGTTCGAGCGCGATCTGCAGGGCATTGATGTGGTGGTGGGTGCCAAGGGCAGCCCGATGCAATTGATCCTGGCGGGGGTGTTTCACATTGACGTACCGCCGGGCAACATCCCGCTGAACGAGGTGCGCGCGCTGGAGCAGCACCCGCAGGTGGCGCAGATCATTCCCCTGAGCCTGGGCGACAACCTGCAAGGATTTCGGATTGTCGGCACCACGGTGGCTTACCCGCAGCACTATGGGGCGCAGTTGCAGCAAGGCGACTGGTGGGCCTCGCCCATGGAGGCAGTACTGGGCGCGCAGGTGGCGCGCGCCACCGGGCTGGTGCTGGGGCAGGCGTTTTACGGCGTGCACGGCCTGGGACAGGGCGGCATGGCGCACGACGAAGCGCTGTACCGGGTCACCGGTGTGCTCGCGCCCTGCGGCTGCGTGCTCGACCGCCTGGTGCTCACCGCCACCGAGTCGGTCTGGCTGGTGCACGACGAGATGCACGCTACCGACGACATGACCGACGAAGACCGCGAAGCCATCGCGGCCGACCGCGAGGTGACGCTGGTGCTCATCCGCTACCGCAGCCCCCTGGCTGCTGCGAGCTTTCCGCGCTTCATCAACAGCAGCACCTCCATGCAGGCGGCCGCGCCTGCGATGGAGATCACCCGGCTGATGAGCCTGGTGGGCGTGGGTACCCGGGTCGTGCAAGGCATGGGCGCGGTGTTGCTGGGTGTGGCCGGTTTGTCGGTGTTCATCGCCTTGTGGAGCGCGGTGCGCGAGCGTAGGGCTGATCTGGCCATGCTGCGCATGCTGGGTGCTTCGCCCTGGAAGGTGGGCGCCTTGCTGTTGTGTGAAGCCTTGTGGCTGGCGCTGTCTGCGTGTGTGCTGGGCCTGCTGGCGGCGCATGCGCTGACGGCGCTGGTCGGGCAACGGCTGATGGAGCAGCACGCACTGGCGGTGGATGCCTGGCACTGGGTGCCCGCCGAGGGCTGGGTGCCCGTGCTGGCGGTCGCCGTGGCAGTTCTGGCGGCGCTGGTGCCTGCGGTCAGCGCTTACCGGGTCGATGTGACCCGGCTTTTGAATTCCAACCCCTGAACGAAAGGACATCGCCATGAAAACGCCGCGCATCTTCTGCCTCGCGCTGTTGACCCTGGTCAGCGCTGCAGCGCTGGCCCAGCATTCCGAAAAGGAAATTCAGGAAGACATACAGCGTCACCGGGCAATAGCCGCTGCACATGAAGCAGCCGCCAAATGTCTGGAGGCAGGCAGGGGGGAGAAGGTTTGCCTCGCCGAATTGCAAGTGGCCTGCAAAGGCTTGGCGATCGGTAAATACTGCGGCATGCGGCACGTGCATTGAAGGAGAAATCCGCTGCGAGTTGGGTTCCTGTAAAGGGGCTGCCCGTGGTCGGATCATGGCGGTGAATGTTGGCACTTGACCTTTTCCGCCTGCCCGTGCTTCGGTATGGGATAACCTTCATGCCCATGAAATCTGCCCTTGCGATTTGCCTGGCCCTCTCGGGGGCACTTTGCGCGCCCGCGTGGGCGCAGGTTTTGTCTTCGCCCATGGGGCCTGGGTTGGCGCCGGCCCCGGTGGCGGGCTCGTCTGGTGGGTCCGCGTCGAACATTCCGGATGGTGAAGGTGCGGGTGTGCACAGCCCGCTGAGCCCGTTTGCGCCGCTCAAGCCGCGCTCGGATGTGGTGGCCTGGTCGGTGCTGACCGATGTGAAAACGAAAATCCAGGATCGCCGCATCGTGCCGATTTACCCGCGTGCGGTGACGGCTCTGAACCAGAAGAAGATCCGCATCCAGGGCTTCATGATGCCGCTGGGGCCGGGCGAGCAGCAGCGGCATTTTCTGCTGTCGTCGGTGCCGCTAACTTGCTCGTTCTGTACGCCGGGCGGGCCCGAAAGCATGGTGGAGGTGCGTACCATCAAGCCGGTCAAGTACAGTCTGGAGGCGGTGGTAGTGGAGGGCAAGTTCCACGTGCTGGAGCGCGACCCTTATGGGCTGTACTACCGTTTCACCGAAGCAGTGGGTGTGAAGTGAAACATGGAATCGTGCTCAGTGGGTCACAGTGGGTTCACTCAGCCAGCCGGCATGTAAGGCACGGTAAGTATGGCGCCTTCCAGGCCACGCGCCACCGCCCAGACCCACAGCGCCGCATAACAGACGCCGAACACAGCAATACCCCGGCGGCCTTTCTGCGGCACCCAGGCAACTAGCAAGGCGCCTGCCAGCGGGAAGAGCTGCTGTGCATGCATGCCGAGAAAGTGTGCAGGTCTAAGGTCGCCAGATGCATGCCAGCCGACAACCGGCAGGCCGGTGCCCGCCGGCGGTTGCATGGAACCGAGCAGGCCGCCTGCGCTGGCACCCATCACAAACGTGAGCACCAGTCCTGTGACCACGGCGTCGCGCCAGGCGGGCGACAGATCTTCTCTGCCATGGTGCGCGATGTGCCAGGCCAGCAGGGGCTGGGTCGCGGTCATGGACGTCGCCCCCAGTCCCATCAATGAGTACAGCGTGATGTACAGGGGGCTGGTGAAGTTGTAGTGCGAGGGCTGGCCCAGTGCCGCCATGAGGGTGATGAAAACGATCTCCGCCAGACCAGCGATGATGATGGTTCAAACCACCACACGCACCGCGAGGTCGCTTCGGCGAGCCGCTGGCAAAAGGCCGATGAACCAAGCGGTACACAGGGCAAAAAGGCCGATGGAAGCCATGAACTTGAGTGGTTTGGCCCAGACGTTGACCTCGCGCAACGTTCGCTCGTCCAGACCCCAGGCGGCCAGCGCGGGCAGCATGGCGATCCACATCACCAAGCCAAAAACGGTCAGCGCGCGGCTGCGCTCCAAGGACTCGCCCAGCACCCAGATGGACCCAAGCCTTTGCCCAGACTGGTCTTGGTGGCCAAGGTGGGTTGCACGGTTTTCACAGGGTTGCCCGGGACCAGTCGCCCCAAGACTTGCGCTGTCGCACTGAGCGGACGATCACAAACGCCAGAAAGCCTGCGGGCCCGAACAGGAAAGTCAGCAACAGCAACGGCATGACGGCCAGATGGGGCAGCCCAAGCTGTGCACTGCGCGATGCAATCCAGACACCTACGAACAGGTCAAAAGCCAGGTAGTGCAGCCATCCGGCCACCAGTACACCAGGCACATCAAAGAGCGCGCGCACTTCCGACGGGCTTCCAAAACCGCCCTCACCTCGCCAGAAGAGGGCGAGCAACAACAGATACCCCGCGCTCAGGATCAGGGGCACCACGCGTCCGGTCACCCTCCAGACCCAGACCGTCCAAGGTGCCGAAGGGGCTGAAGCCATCAGGGCCAGCCAGCACAGCAGGGCCAGCCCGTTGCCCAGTTGAAAGACCAGATCCGTGTTGAGGCCCATGGGATTGCCTGCTCGTCAATAGCGCAACTGGATAGTCAGTTGCCGGGTTTCACCGGGAGCCAGGTCAAACCGAGACTCCTCCCATCTGGGTTGCGACAACGCATAGGTTTTATTGTTGGAAACGCCATAACCCTCGGTGGGCATACCCAACAGGTTGCTGTCGAGCTTCTGGTTGCCATTCTCGTCGTGCAATATGGCCACAGCGTAAGTGCCTGCCTGAACAGGCAGAAACCGACAGCGCGCAGATCCGTTTTGAATGGGCACCATCAATGACTGCAGAGCACGCTCGCCTCGAAGCGGGAAACCATCTGCACTGGCAAAGAGCTGGCAGCCCAAGCCTCCGTTGGCATTGCGCACCTGGGCAACCTCCACCTCCAGAACTGCCTCAGCGTTTTGGGCTGCCAAAGGCTGCACCCATGCCACCATCGCCAACATCAAACCGCAGCGATGAAGGATCCGTGAGGGGTTGAAAGGGTCAGGGTTGAGAGAGTTGATCATGGCTGGCATCTTCTCGCGTCGTTGGTGAATGATACTTGACACTGTCTAGTTTGACGGCATGTTAAGCTCGGGACTAGACAGTGTCAAGAAGTTTATTTTTTGCCCGTTTTTTGTGCCGAACATGGTCAACCCCCGTCTCAAACCATCCGTCAAGGAACCTGCCGATCTGCGCCAACGCATCCTGGATGCCAGTGAGCAATTGCTGGAGTCCGAAGGGCTCGGCGCTTTGTCGATGCGAGAGGTGGCGCGCCGCAGTGGCGTCACGCACCAGGCTCCTTATCACCACTTTGCCGATCGGGAGAGCATCCTTGCGGAGTTGGTGGCGCGTGGTTTCGGTGAGTTGACGCGGCGTCTGGCAAAGGCCAACGCGCGTGATAGCGATTTCGATCCGCTGCTTTCGGTGGTCGAGTCCGGCAAGGCATATGTGGGTTTTGCCATTGATCATCCCGGGGTGTTTCGCATCATGTTCCGTTCCGAAATCTGTGATCCGGCCCGGTTTCCAGCGGCATTGCAGGCTGGCGGGAATGCCTACCGAGAGCTAGAGCGGATGGTGGTTCGTATCCATGGCGAGGCGCAAATGGTGCGCCTGGCGGGCGTTTACTGGGCGCAAGTGCATGGTCTGGCCAGTCTCATCGTGGACGGCCCCATTGGTCATCAGCTGGCCAGTGTCCGCAAGAGGCGCACATACATGCACGAGGCCTTGACGCGATTTGCGCAGCGCATGCTGGCCTGTCCAACAGTGGACTGAGCGCAGCAGCCTCGCAGGGTACGATTCCTCGGTGAACATCAGCAGCCATCCTGTCGTCGCGTCTCTCACGCCTGTGTTCCTGCTGATCGCTCTGGGCTTTCTCGCAGGGCGCTTGAACTGGATCCGTAAATCGGCAGTGAAAGACCTGTCGGACCTGGTTTTTTTGTTGCTCATCCCAGCTCTGTTGTTTCGCACCATGGCCTCGGTGCACCTGGAGATGCTGGACTTGCGCCCGTTGTTGGCCTACTTTCCTGCGGCCTTGCTGCTGCTCTTTGTCGTTATTGCCTGGCGTGGATTCAACCGCAGCAACGTGGTTCTGGCCTTGGGGGGCGTGTTCTCCAACATGGTCATGATTGGCATCACCCTGGTGGAGTTGGCTTATGGCAAGGCTGCACTGGTTACGCTGCTGACGCTGGTGTCGGTACATGCGCTGATCTTGCTGACCGTGGGCTCTGTGATGCTGGAGCTGGTGATTGCCCGCGAGGCACGGGAAAGCGGTGATCGGGCGCCCCATTTGCTGGCAACTGCCTGGGCGGCCTTCAAAGGTGCGCTCATTCACCCTATCCCACTGCCCATCGTCTGCGGATTGCTGTTCGCACAGACTGGTTGGGTCTTGCCCACCTTGGTGGACAAGCCCTTAATGCTGTTGGGCGACGCTTTTGGGCCGCTCGCACTGGTGCTGGTGGGCGTCACCCTGGCGCGAACGCAGCTGGGAGGGCGTCTGCGTCAGGCCTTGTGGATTACCGCCTCCAAAAATCTGGTGTTGCCCTGTTTGGTGGGCCTGTCTGCCTGGGCCTGGGGGATCACGGGAATGCAGCTGACGGTGATGGTTGTTGCAGCGGCACTGCCCATGGGAGCAAATGTGTTTCTGTTTGCACAGCGCTACAAGGTTGCGCAGGAACTCACCACCGCTGCCATGGGGCTTTCTACGTTGACCGCATTGTTCACCCTCAGCCTCGCCATGTTGGTCATGGAATATTTCAACTGACCAGCAGCCGACATTGCGTTTAGCTCGACTGGGGTGCGGGTCCTTTCCGGCGGACAGGGCGGAAGACGGCGCAGTTTTTGCTCGTATCACGTCCCCGAGGCGCGGTCGGGTAGCCGTCTCTATTGGCTGATCTTGCGCGCTTCTTCGATCTGGTATTCAAAGTAGTGCTGCACACCAAAAGCCAGACTGCCCATAAAGGCAATCGTGCCCAGCAACAGCGCAAACACCAGCGCGCCGATGGTCAGCCAGTTGGTGCTGCCTGCAGCAGCATCAGATGGAACCGCTGGGTTGTACCAACGGTTCCATTTCTCGCGATCGGCCAGCGCGAACACGATGGCTGCCAGGCAGCCCGCAGCGATGCTGGTGCCAAGAAATGGCACCAAAACCCAGGACAACTGGTCGTCTTGGCCGTAGTTGAGGATGCGGTTGATGCCCCACCAGCCCAGCGATGCCGCAATCGGATGCAGCCACCCCCAGACATCGCCCAGGCCGCGCAAGTAAAAGCGGTGCAGACCCATGCTGCCACCGAGTGCGGCGAGCCATACGGCCAGTGTTTTGTTCTTGTTGCGAAGGGTCACACCTGGACTCCGTCAGACTGAGGGGGCGTCTGATCGGCTTCCCCCAGGGGTTTTTGCATCAGTACGATGTCCAGCCAGCGGTCAAACTTCCAGCCGCAGGCGCCGATGACACCGGCAA
>DAIOEI010000039.1:0-10565 GCA_036746335.1 Hydrogenophaga sp.
TGTCGACCATCACTTTGCTGGCCGTGCAAGGTGAGTGGCCCAGCACCTCGGTGATGGTGGCGGCCGTTCTGATCATGGGCGCCGCAGTAATGGCGACCCGCACCCGCTGAGCCTCAGGCGGGAGGCCCGTCTTCGTACAACTCCAGCGGCAGACCATCGGGGTCGGAGAAAAAGACAAAGCGCCGACCCGTGTACTCATCCACCCGAACCTCTTGCACTGCCACGCCCTGCGCCTGCAGTGCGTGGCGACTTTGCACCACATCCCTGACTGCAAACGCAAGATGCCGTAGGCCTTGTGCTTCTGGTCGAGAAGGTCGAGGTGGCGGGTTGGGGAACGAGAACAGCTCCAGCTGCGACCCGTCGGGCAAAGCCAAATCCAGTTTCCAGCTCTGGCGCGCTTCTCGCAGATGCTCTGCCAGCACCTGCAAACCCAGCACCTCGGTGTAAAACCGTTTCGAGCGCTGGTAATCCGCGCAGATGATGGCAACATGGTGAACGCGCAACAGCATGGGCGACATGGCTTCGGGGCGAGGCTGCGTATGCCTTCAGTCTTCCATGAGCGCAGTCGGGTCGTCCGAGGCCAGAACGGTTTGAGCCCAAGTGGCGAGTTTGCTGGTGTCGCTGCGCAAAATCTGCTGCTTGACCGCCAGGATCTGAGAGGGGTGCATGGAAAAGCTGCGCAAACCCAGACCAAGCAACAAACGGGTCATGGCGGTGTCACCGGCCATCTCTCCACACACACTCACGCCTTTGCCTTTGGCGCGGCACTGTTCGATGGTTTGGGCCAATAGCTGCAAAACAGCCGGGTGCACCGGGTCATAGAGGTGCGCCACCGCCTCATCGGCGCGATCGATCGCCAAGGTGTACTGGATCAAATCGTTGGTTCCCACCGACAAGAAATCGAAATGCCGCAAGAACAGCGGAATGGTCAAAGCGGCCGCAGGCACCTCGATCATGGCTCCAAGACGCACCGGACCATGGGCGCAACCCTGTTCGTCCAGTTGCCGCCGGGCACGCTCAATCAGGGCAAGCGTTTGTCGTATTTCGCTGGCGTGCGCCAGCATCGGGATCAGCAAGTTGATCGACCCGTGCGCTGCAGCCCGAAGGATTGCACGCAGCTGCACCAAAAACATGGCTGGCTCCGACAAACTCCAACGGATCGCACGCAGGCCCAGCGCAGGGTTCAGATGGTCATCGGCGCGGGCTGAAGGCCGGTCCAAGGGCTTGTCTGCACCAACATCCACCGTGCGGATCGTCACCGGCAGGCCTTGCATGCCTTCGACCGCACTGCGATAGGACTGGTACTGCTCCTCTTCGTCGGGCAGCGATCCCTGCCGTCCCATAAAAAGAAACTCTGTACGGAAGAGGCCAATACCCACCGACCCGGCCTTGAGCGCTGCGGCGGCGTCTTCGGGGCGTTCAATGTTGGCCAGCAGTTCGATTTTCTGACCATCCAGCGTCAGCGCGGGCGTGTTCTTCAATCGCGAGAGCCGCTCCCGCTCCAACTCGCCTTGGCGCTGCTTGGCCTGGTACTCGGCCAACACCACCAGGGACGGGTCCACGATGATCACGCCCGCATCGCCGTCGATGATGACCCAGTCGTCCTGCCGAACCACCTGACTGGCCGAGCGGGCGCCGACCACTGCGGGTATGTCCATGCTGCGGGCCACGATAGCGGTGTGGCTTGTCTTGCCACCCACATCGGTCACAAACCCGGTGAACACGCTTTGCTTGAACTGCAGCATGTCTGCGGGCGACAGGTCGTGCGCGACGAGCACCAGCTTGTCCTGTACCTGTGCATCCGGCGCCAGCGCCTCGCCATTTACGCAAACGGAGCGCTCCACCCGGGCAGCGGCAACCGGCGAAGCAGCCCCCCGCATTGCGCGCAGCATGCGTTCGACCACCTGCTCCAGATCGGCCTTGCGCTCCCGCAGGTAAGGATCCTCCATCTCATCGAACTGACGTGAGACAACTTCGAGCTGGGCTGTGAGCGCCCACTCCGCGTTGTAATGACGCTCCACAATCCAGTGCTTGACGCCCTGCGTCAGTTGTTCATCCTGCAAGAGCATGAGGTGCACATCGAGCAAGGCGCTGAGCTCGGGATGGGCGTCGTGGGTGCCGAGCCCCCCCAGGCTTTGCTGCACCCGCAGAATTTCATCACCCACCAATCGGCGTGCCGCCCGCAAACGCTCTACCTCGCCGTCCACCTGCTCGGTCTTGACGAAATAGTGGGCCACATCCAGTCGGCTGGAAGCCACGATCACCGCCCGCCCGATGGCGATACCACGGGAAACCGTCAATCCGTGAACCGCAAACGTCATGCTGCACCACCAGACCGCACCACGGCGACACCAACACCATGCGAACCCACAGCGGTGCAGCCCATTACCGATGCCGGCAGGCCAGCGCCTCGGCACCCCGGTGTGTGCTGCAACCTGACCCCACCATATGCCCGAACTCCTCGGGCAAACGCGAGCCGCTCAGCGGTGGCGGTTGAGAGCACCATCTGCGCTACTCCCCCTCGCCGAATTTGTCATGGATCAGAGCGACGATGGCTTCTTGCGCCGCCTGTTCGTCGATCCCGTCCGTTTCAACCACCACCTCGCTGCCCAATCCGGCAGCCAGCATCATCACGCCCATGATGCTTTTGGCATTGATGCGGCGGTCGCCCCTGGACATCCACACCTCACAAGAAAAGCTTCCGGCGAGCTTGGTCAGTTTGGCAGAGGCTCGGGCGTGCAGGCCAAGCTTATTGCTGATGGTCACGGTGGTTTTGATCATGGCGAGATCTTCGGGCCTGGTTCTGGGGTGCTGTCACAGCCACCTGGATCACGCCTTGGGTGGCCCCGATCATGGCGCGAGAAACCAGCGCATCCAGGGGCTCGTGGCGATAAGACACGGTCCGCAGCAGCATGGGCAGGTTCACGCCGGCAATCAGCTTTGCGCTCACGCCATCCACCAGCTTGTTGGCGACATTGCAGGGCGTGGCGCCGAAGACATCGGTCAGCACAAGGGTGCTGGGCAAGCCCATCTCTGCGACCAGCGCCTGTGCTTGCAACAGCGTGGTTTCCGGCGGAACATGGGGCAGAACGTCCAGAGCCATGACCGCGTCTGCACTGTCCGGAAACACGTGCAAAACACAACTGCGCAAGGCGGAGGCCAAGGGCGCATGCGCCATGATCAGAATGCCGTTCATATGTGCAGTTTAGCGGGCCTTGACAGAGCGCGATGCATACGCAGCACGCAGAAACACGCCATAGGCCAGCGCGCAACACAAGCCAAAGATTGCTACCGCGCCCCGAAACCTGTCCGGCTCGCTCCAACCCAACACCTGGAGTGCGTCCACCGCCAAGCCAATACCCCACTGCACGACAAAAATACCCAAAAAAATCACCAGGTTAAAAGCCGACAGCGCTCGCCCTGCGGCCTGGGGCGGCAGTGCGAGCGCCACCGCTGGCTGCGATAGAGAGACCACCGTGCTGCTCACACAGAACATCGCCCACCAGACCCAGCCGGCGTCGGAGCCGAGCCAGACGATAGCGCCCAAGAACAGCAGACTCAACGGCAGCAGCCTGGCAATCAAACGCTCCGGTGTGAGCCCTCGTTGCACCAGCACTGGATTCACCATTCCCCACAGCCAGAATGCGCACAACATGCTCAGATTGATGGCGAACAGGCCGCCGGCAGCGGCTTGTGGCGTGTAACCGGCCACCTGCACCATCCAGGGCCCGGCCCACAAAGTCTGCACCGCCACCATGCCGCCATAGTTGAAAAAGCCCACCGGCACCATTTGCAGGAAATAGGCGTGTCGGCCAATCTGGCGGTAGCCTACCTGTTCCGTGGCGTGCGCTGCTGGCTCGGCATCGGCCGCAGACTTCCAACGGGGTACTGCCCAGGCCAACCAGATCATGGCCACCGAAATCAGTCCGGCCAGACCCCAGAAAAGGCCGCGCCAGCCGGTCCAGGGCAGCAGCCATTGCACCGGCAAGGTGGCGGCCACCATGCCCATGGAGCCGGTCATCAGCATCCAGGCATTCGCGCGGAGCTGGGTTGCAGGCAACAACCAACGGCGATAACCGGTCAAAGGCGCCATCAGGCAAGCGCTGACTCCCATGCCAATCACCACCCGGGCCAACAGCAAGCCCGCAAAGCTCTCGGCCAGCGCAAACAGCACGCACCCCAAGACGGCCAAGGCCAGAAAGCCCAGGACCACCTTCCGTGGCCCAAACCGGTCCAGCCAACGGCCCAGTGGAAGCTGGGTGAGGGCAAAACCAAAAAAGTAGCCCCCCGCCAGCAGACCCAGGTCGCTGGCACTGAGGCTCAGTTCGGCACTGAGCACCGGCGACAGCGTGGCCGTGATGGCACGCACCAGGGCGGACAGAAAATAGGCGAAAGCAAAGGCGAGGAAAACCAGCACGGCTTGCCGAACGCCCAACAGCCCTTCATATGGCCCTTGTGCAGGCGTCATGGCAAGCGCAAGGCCTCAAAGAAAGGGGCGCTGATGTCGTCGGACAGCCCGCTGCCGTAAACCGCCGCCTGGTAGACACGGGTTCCTTGTCCGAAATACACCGCACGCACCTGCACCGCCTGCCCTGCCGGACTGGTGCCTTGTGCCTCCAGTGTCTGCACCTGCTCTGCGCCTGGCACCACCCAGGTTGCAGTTTGCCCGGCAGGCAGATCAAGCGGGTTGAGACCCAAGGTGCTCAGCGTGGCGGCACGCCATTGCAGCAAGGCTTCGTTCAAACCAGCCGGCTCATCCAGCACGGCCCACCCTATCGCAAAGGTGAATCCGCCCGCCTTGCAACTGTGCATCTGGAGACTGCGCAAAGCGCCTCCCAAGGGCACATCGCGTTGGGCACTGTCCGGTTTGCAGGGCATCAAGGCCTGCAAAGGGGTACCGTCGTCGCGCAACGCGCGCCAGTTAAAAGTTGGGCTGCAAGCGCTGACGAGCAAGCAGGTCAACACCAAGCCATGAAAAAGTCTCTGCCCCCTGGCAGACCCGTCTGACACGCATGAGCGTGCAGCGCAAAAGCGAAGAAAGCGTTGTGCGGTTTGCATGAAAGTTCTGGGGGTTGACTCTGGGGCGGTTGGCTCGCATCCCAGGGAGCCATCGGCGGAGACAATCTATCCACATCACCTCGCGCACAATGGCGGTATGAACGCTTTGGATGGTATCCGCATACTGGATCTCTCGCGTGTGCTCGCCGGCCCATGGTGCACACAAACGCTCGCAGACCTGGGGGCCGACGTGGTCAAGGTAGAGCGCCCGCCCGGTCCCACACACCCCGGCGGCGACGACACGCGCGGCTGGGGCCCGCCCTTTCTGAAGGGGCGTGACGGCAACGACACCGCCGAGGCCGCCTACTATCTGGGCGCGAATCGCAACAAACGCTCCATCACCTGCGATATCGCCCAACCAGGCGGTCAGACGCTGATCCGCCAGTTGGCCAGGAAAGCCGATGTGTTTGTGGAGAACTACAAAGTGGGTGACATGGCACGCTACGGACTGGACTACGCCTCCTTGCAGGCCATCAACCCCAAGCTGGTGTACTGCTCCATCACCGGCTTTGGTCAAACCGGCCCCTACAAGGACCGTGCAGGCTACGACTACGCCATACAGGGCATGGGCGGGCTGATGAGCGTGACCGGTGAGCGCGACGATTTGCCTGGCGGCGGGCCGCAAAAAGTGGGCGTGGCGGTGGCCGACCTCTTCACCGGACTCTACGCCACCGTGGCCATACAGGCCGCCTTGCGCCACGCAGAACGCACCGGCCAGGGGCAGCACATTGACATGGCACTGCTCGACACGCAGGTCGCCATGCTCGCCAACCTGGGCGCGAACTATCTGGTGCGCGGCCGCGAGGAGGGCACCGTGCCCGGCCGTGCTGGCAACGCCCATATCAATATCGTGCCGTATCAGGTGTTCGAGGTCGCACCGGATGCCCGGGGCCAGGCCCAGCACATCATTCTCGCCGTTGGCAACGATGGCCAGTTTTCCCGTTTCTGCGAGGTGGCCGGACGGCCCGAGCTGGCGGCCGACAAGCGCTTTTCTCGCAACCAGGACCGCGTGCGCCATCGAGATCAACTTGTGCCGATACTCGAAACTCTGCTCAGAAGCCGCAGCAAACCCGAGTGGCTGTCTGCACTTGAAGCGGCCAAGGTGCCTTGCGGCCCGATCAACAATCTGGCCGAGGTGTTTTCCGACCCTCAAGTGCAGCACCGCGGCATGTTGCAAACTTGGCAATACGAAAGCGCTCATCCGCTGTCCGACCATGTTTCGCTGGTGGCCAGCCCCATCAAGCTCAGCGCAACACCCGTGCGCAGCGACCTGCCACCACCGCTGCTGGGCCAACACAACCGGGAGGTCTTTGCAGATTGGCTGGACTTGGACGAAACCGGCTTGTCGGAACTCCAGCGCAAGGGTATCGTCTGACAGAGATGCTTTCCGTTTTCCCCGTACACCAGACAATCTGCCAGCCATGACGGTCACCCAAACCCCACCGAGCCCGGTCCAGCTTTCGGTCGGCCTTCCCAGCCCGGCGTCGCTGCGTTCTGCGGGTCGCACAGCGGCAGCGCTTTCCGAGCCCCTGGTTGTCATGACCACGCTGGTTGGTTGCCCGTATTGCGACTTTGTACGCAACCAGTACCTGATTCCGCTGAGTGCAGAGGGCAAGGTACAGGCAGTTCAGTTGGACATTCGAGACCGCAGCAGCAATCTGCAGGGGTTTGATGGTGCCAACACCACACCAGCTGAGCAGACCCGTATCTGGAAAGCTCGCTTCGCGCCCACCGTGCTGTTCTTGGGGCCAGACGGCCAAGAGCTGGCAGAACGGCTTGTGGGTGTGGCGGTTCCCGATTTCTACGGTGAATACCTGCTTGGGCGGCTGGATCAGGCGCGGTCTCGTCTGAAAAAATAGCCCGCAGAACGGTTGCCCATCTCCCGAATCCTAGAACTGCTCGTGGGCACAACGGTCCATCCCCTGAGTGATCTCCATTTTTAATGCCCTTCATACGGTCGATCTGCCATGACTGCACCCCATAAACCCTTGGTTGCCCGCCGGCGTTGGCTGGCGCTACCCCTGGCAATAGCCGCCGCGCTCACCCTGGGCGCCTGTGGTACCCGCGAACCAGCGCCTGCATCCACCTTTGTCCTGATTGATGGCAGCCAGACCACGACCGCCGACCTCAAAGGCAAAGTCACGCTGGTGAACTTCTGGGCGACCACCTGTGTTTCCTGCGTCAAGGAGATGCCCGCGCTGAGCGAGACCTACAACAAGTACAAAGACCGTGGCTATGAAACCCTGGCAGTTGCCATGAGTTATGACGAGCCAGCTTGGGTGGTGAATTTTGCGCAAACCCGGCAATTGCCTTTCAAAGTGGCAATCGACAACACCGGAGAGATTGCCCGGTCTTGGGGCGATGTCAAACTGACACCCACGACCTACCTGGTGGACCGGCGGGGCAATATCGTCAAGCGCTTTGTTGGCGAACCCGAGTTGAGTGCGCTGCATAAACTCATCGAGGAGTTGCTGGCGCAAAGTTGAGCGCTTGCGAGGCGACCGCCATGCACCGCAACAGATGTCGCCGGGCATGGCAGTGGCGCAGGCGACATATCGCCGTGGTCACACAGCCTGTGCGAGGCGCTTGCTTTCTTCAGCGCCTCGCAAAGCTGCTTCGGCCATCAATCCTTGCGGAAAGCGTCGTGGCAGGCCTTGCAGGTCTGGCCGGCGGCGCCAAAGGCTGCCTTGATGCTGTCCAGATTGCCAGTTTTGGCCGCTGCAGACAACTTGGCGACTTCAGCCTGCATCTTGTCCGCACCTTCCTTGTATTTGGCCTGTTCTTTCCAGATGGCCGGCAACGCCCGGGTATCGCCTTTGTCGGTGCCAGGACCGAAGGCGGCCCATGGCAGCTTGCTCATGGCTTCCACAACGGCCGCGTTTTCTGCGGCCAGCGCGGCGTCGAAAGGCATGCGGTTGTTGACCATGGCACCGATCCGCCCAAAATGAGCCGCCATGACGGTGAACGTCGCCTTTCGGTACTTGATGGCATCTTCGGCTTTTTGGAACTGGGCCATGGCTGGTGTGGCCAGGAGGGTCGAGGCACCGATCAGGGCGGCAACAAGGCTTGTCTTCATGGGGGCTCCTTTACGTGGGTGGGTGGTTGTTGTAGAACCGTAGCACTACAAGCCCACAGAGTGTATGGTTAAACGCTTGGTTCCGCAGGGCAGCATTTTTTGTGCTGGCCGGCAGTTTTGTGTGTTTCAAATAAGGTCCTGAGATGCAGTCCATTCGTGTTTGGGATTTGCCCACCCGCCTCTTTCACTGGTGTCTTGCCCTGTGCGTCGTCGGGCTGCTGATCACGGGCAATATCGGTGGCAATGCCATGGTCTGGCATGGCCGATTGGGATACGCGGTGCTCAGCCTGTTGCTGTTCAGGCTGGTTTGGGGCCTCATCGGTGGCCATTGGTCGCGGTTTGCAAGCTTCCTGTTTCGCCCATCCCATGTACTGGCCTACCTTCGCGGACAAGGCAAGCCTGAACACAGCGTGGGGCACAGTCCGCTGGGTGCATTGTCGGTTTATGCTTTGCTGCTCGTGCTCTTGGCTCAGGTCGGCAGCGGTTTGTTTTCCGACGACGAGATCGCCTTCATTGGACCACTGGCCGGATGGGTGTCGGGGGAGTGGGTCCGCGAAGCCACCAGCTACCACAAGAACGTGGGCAAATTCATCGTGCTCGGGCTGGTAGCGCTCCACTTGCTCGCCATGGTCTTCTACAAGCTGGTGAAGAAGCAAAGTTTGGTTCGCCCGATGGTCGTCGGCGACAAACATATCGCTGGGGATGTCCCGGCCTCCAGAGACGATGTGGGCTCACGCCTGCTGGCACTGGTGGTGCTGCTGTTGTGTGCAGGCGCTGTTTATGGCCTGGTACTTTACGGTGAACGTTCACTGGCCAGCGGCAGTTTCTTCTGAACTGCGCTCGGGCACTGCACCAAGCCAGGCCGAGGCACGGCCAATGCGCCGTATAGTGCCCTCTTAGGCATCAACACACAGCATCTCCAACGTGACCGCTTTGAACATTCAGCTGCAAGTTGCCCAGACCCCCGAAGCGCTGGAAGACGTGCGCTCGCTGTTTCTCGAATACCAGACCAGTTTAGGGATTGACTTGTGTTTTCAAGGTTTTGAACAGGAGCTTCTGAACCTTCCCGGGGACTACCGTGAGCCCGGTGGCTTGTTGTTGCTGGCGACAGTGGATGCCTCTGCTGCGGGTTGCTGTGCATTTCGCCCGCTGCCACACAGCGACCATGTGAACGCCTGCGAAATGAAACGCCTATTCGTGCGCCCGGCATTCCGTAAGTTTGGCTTGGGTCGGATGCTGGTGGAGCAGTGCATGGTTCGAGCCACAGCAGTCGGCTACAACACCATGCTGCTGGATACCTTGCGGGACATGGAAGCAGCCCGGGCGCTGTACCAGGAGGCGGGATTTGTGGAGGTAGCGCCCTACTACCACAATCCCTTGACAGGAGCTCATTACCTGATGGCCAACCTGAGCCATCGGGCGACTCTTTGAGCGCAACACGCTTGGTGCAACAAGCCGAACGCCCACGGGCGCCCGGCGCTCATCGTCAAGCCCGATAAAGGCTCAGATTCCCTGAGCTTGGGCCAGCAACGTAGCGGCATCGCTCACTTCGAACTTGCCCGGACCCTCGATGTTGAGTGTTTTCACCACACCGTCCTGAACCAGCATCGAGTAGCGGTTGCTCCGCAAACCCAAGCCTTTGCCGGTAAGGTCTAACGTAAGACCGGTGGCTTTGGCAAAAAGCGCATCACCGTCTGCCAGCATGCGAACCTTATCCCCGGTACCCTGATCGCGTGCCCAGGCACCCATGACAAAAGCATCGTTGACACTCAGACACCAGATTTCATCCACACCGGCTGCCTTCAGGTCGGCGAAATGTTCCACATACCCAGGCACATGTTTGGCCGAGCAGGTCGGCGTGAAGGCGCCAGGCAGAGCAAACACGGCTACGGTCTTGCCCGCGCTGGCTTTGGCCGTGTCTACCGGGTTCGGCCCGATGCTGCACCCGTTGCCCTCCACCTCGATGTATTCCATCAAGGTCAATGCGGGTATCTTGTCGCCAACTGCAATCATGTGTGCTCCTCAGGTTGTAGGCCATGGAGGCCTTGGTTGATCGACCGCCGTTACGTGGCAGCCAGAAATGAAAAAAGCGACCGAATTGTCGGTCGCTTTTGAAAGTTGCGCTCGCGGTGCGCAAACAGCGTTTACACCAGTGCGGCCTTTTGGACCAACCGGGTAGCTACCCAGTTTTTGGTCTTGGAAAGCGGACGGCTCTCGCTGATTTCAATGATGTCGCCCATCTTGTACTCGCCATTTTCGTCATGGGCGTGGTACTTGCTGGACTTCGCAACGATCTTGTCGTAGAGCTCGTGCTTGACGCGGCGCTCCACCAGAACCGTCACGGTCTTGGCGCGCTTGTCGCTCACCACCTTGCCGACCAAGGTGCGCTTGAGGGATGTTTTAGCTTCCGTCATGGGTTCGCTCCTTATTT
>DAIOEI010000040.1:0-10481 GCA_036746335.1 Hydrogenophaga sp.
GCAGCAAACGCCATCGCACACCCGCAGCGATCAGCCGCTGGGCCTGCGAACGCGACACCGCAAGGCCCCGCTCGACAAGCAATTGGTCAGCACGCATGAGACATGACTCCCCCCCGCCGCGCTGCGCGCGACCCCCTCAAGGGGGCAAAGCCAGTCGCCCGGCAAAGCTGGTTCGACGGCTTTCTGGACCAGTCACTGCGCTCTGGTGGAGTTGACTGCACCTCACTCAGCGCAGGCGACGTCGGGCTTGAGTTCAATACCTGTATGTATTGGCTTTGTAGGGGCCATTTTTGGACACGCCGATGTAAGCGGCCTGCTCGTCGGACAGCTCGGTCAGCTGTGCGCCGACCTTCTTCAGGTGCAGGCGGGCGACCTTCTCGTCCAGATGCTTGGGCAGCACATAGACCTGGCCGGCTTCGTACTGGTCCTGCTTGGTGAACAGCTCGATCTGGGCGATGGTCTGGTTGGCGAAGCTCGACGACATCACGAAGCTGGGATGGCCGGTGGCGCAACCCAGGTTCACAAGGCGGCCCTTGGCCAACAGGGTGATCTTCTTGCCGTCGGGGAACTTGATGTGGTCGACCTGGGGCTTGATCTCGTCCCACTCCAGCTTTTCCAGCGACACGACATCGATCTCGTTGTCGAAGTGGCCGATGTTGCAGACGATGGCTTCGTCCTTCATGGCGGCCATGTGCTCGTAGCGGATCACGTTCTTGTTGCCGGTGGCGGACACGAAGATGTCGCACTTGTCGGCGGCGTATTCCATGGTCACGACCTTGTAACCTTCCATCGCGGCCTGCAGGGCGTTGATCGGGTCGATCTCGGTCACCCAGACCTGGGCGCTGAGCGCTCGCAGGGCCTGGGCCGAGCCCTTGCCCACGTCGCCGTAGCCGGCCACGCAGGCGACCTTGCCGGCGATCATCACGTCGGTGGCGCGCTTGATCGAATCGACCAGCGACTCGCGGCAACCGTACAGGTTGTCGAACTTGCTCTTGGTCACCGAGTCGTTCACGTTGATGGCGCGGAACATCAGGCTGCCCTTGGCGGCCATTTCGTTCAGGCGCAGCACGCCGGTGGTGGTTTCTTCGGTCACGCCGATGATGTGCGCGCCCTTGCGGCTGTACCAGGTCGGGTCCACCGCCAGCTTGGCCTTGATGGCGTTGAACAGGCAGGTCTCTTCTTCGCTGGTCGGGTTGGCGATCAGCGAGGCGTCCTTTTCGGCGCGCTTGCCCAGGTGCATGAGCAGCGTGGCGTCGCCGCCGTCGTCCAGGATCATGTTGGGGCCTTCGCCTTCGGTGCCGGCGGCGCCAAAGTCAAATATGCGGTGGGTGTAGTCCCAGTAGTCGGCCAGGGTTTCGCCTTTGATGGCGAACACCGGTGTGCCAGCGGCGGCAATGGCGGCGGCGGCGTGATCCTGCGTCGAGAAGATGTTGCACGAGGCCCAGCGCACGTTGGCACCCAGGGCCTGCAGGGTCTCGATCAGCACGGCCGTCTGGATGGTCATGTGCAGCGAGCCGGTGATGCGTGCGCCCTTGAGCGGCTGCGCCTTGGCGAACTCTTCGCGGATCGTCATGAGGCCGGGCATTTCGGTCTCGGCGATCTTGATTTCTTTGCGGCCCCAGTCGGCCAGGCCGATGTCGGCGATGACACAGTCGGTGGTGACGGTGGAAGGAAGGCGTGCGTTCATGGAAACTCCAGTTGAGGTGGGCAAGAACCACTGGAAGTGAACGGGCAAAAAAAAGCCCATCGCACGTTCAGTGGATGAGCGTCGTTGCATGGATGTTCCGAGCCTCACGCTCCTCGCCGACCGGGGTCGGGGGTGCGCTGCAACGCTCCTCGGATAGCCAGATTCTAACGCAGCGCCCGTTTTTGTGCATCTGCGAAACTGGGCTACTTTTGTGCTTCATCTTTTCGCTTTGAGTTTCCTTTCTCATCCCCTTCCACCCTCTCAGGCGCCGGGCCCTGGCGCACCGCTGGCCGACTGGCTCACCTCGCAGCGCGCCAGCGTCTGCGGCGTGCTGACCGACATCGACGACACCCTGACCACCGATGGCTCGATCACGCCCGACGCGCTGGCCGCGTTGCAGGCCCTGCGCTCTGCGGGGCTACCGGTGTTTGCCATCACCGGTCGCCCGTCCGGCTGGAGCGAGCGCTTTGCGCTGGACTGGCCGGTGAACGCCATCGTGGCCGAGAACGGCGCGGTGGCGCTCTGGCGCGGCGCCGATGGCCAATTGCACAAGGCCTATCTGCAAGACGAGGCCACCCGCCGGGTGAACTTCGAGCGCCTGCAGGCGGTGGCGCAGCGCGTGCTCGCCGAACTGCCGCAGGCCCGCCTGGCGCAGGACAGCCCCGGGCGCGAGACCGACATCGCCATCGATCACAGCGAGTTCGCGCACCTGGACGAGGCCGACATCGCCCGCGTGGTGGAGCTGATGCGAGAGGGCGGCTTGAACGCCACCGTCAGCTCCATCCACATCAACGGCTGGATCGGCGATCACGACAAGCTCGCCGGCGCCCGCTGGATCGTGCGCGAGCATCTGGGCCGGGACCTGGACGTGGAAACGGACCGCTGGGTCTATGTGGGCGACTCCACCAACGACGCCACCATGTTCGGCCACTTCCCGCACAGCGTGGGCGTGGCGAATGTGGCGCGCTTCTGGCCCCGTTTGCCGCACCGCCCGCGCTATGTGGCACCGGGCGAACGCGGCGCGGGTTTTGCCGAGGTGGTGTCGGCGGTTTTGCAAGCCCGATCCGCAAAGGACGGCATACCGTGAGCGAGCACCCGCTGCCCCCGAACCAAGGCGGCCTGACCCTGCCCGACTCGGCACCTGCGCAGGCGCGGCTGGGTCTGGTGGCGATTTTTGGCTCCACATTTTTTCAGCTGGTGGGTTATTTCATGCTGATGCCGCTGCTGTTGCTGCGGCTCAAGGGTGACGGGGTGTCCACCGCGCTGGCCGGTGTGTTCGTCGCCACCGGCTGGCTGGGTATTTTTGTGATGACCCCGTTCGCCTCCGCCGTGACCCAGCGGCTGGGGCGCCGCCCCACGCTCTGGCTGGCGGCTTTTGTGCCGCTGGTCGCGATCTGCGGATTCCTCTTCAGCCAGTCGATGGTGGTCTGGTTTGTCTGTATCGCAATCGAAGGCATGGCCGCCGGGCTGCGCTGGGTGCTGGCCGAGGCGGTGGTGGCCGAGTTTTCGCCGCCCGAGCGGCGCGGCCGCAACGTGGGCATTTTTGAGACCATGGTGGGCACCACCTTTGTGCTGGGGCCGCTGCTGCTGGCCTGGACGGGCGCGCAAAGCGACCTGGCCCTGTGGCTGGCCCTGGGCCTGACCGGGCTGGGTTTGTTGTGGAGCTTGCTGATCCCGCGCATGCCCGACGCGGTGGATGCCCACAGCGCCACCGTCGGCCTCCGGGGGGTGTGGCATGCGCTGCGCCAGCACCCGCTGATCATGTCGGTGGGGTTTGTGGGCGGCTTCTTTGAAAGCGGGCTCACGTCCATCCTGCCGCTGTATGGCCTGGCGCTGGGCCTGGGCGTCACCGCGGCGGCCTTGCTGGTCTCGGCCAGTGGCCTGGGCAGCGCGCTGATGATGCTGCCCGCGGGTGTCCTGGCCGACCGGCTGGCGCTGCAGCCGCGCTGGGGCAACCCGCAGAAGGCGCGGCTGGCCATCCTGCACGCCTGTGCGCTGGTCACCCTGGCCGCAACCGTGCTGATCCCTTTTGTGGCTGGCATGCCCTGGCTGGCGGCGGTGGTCGCCTTCATCTGGGGCGGTGCGGGCGGCAGCCTCTACACCCTGGCCATGATCGATATCGGCTCGCGCGAGGAAGGCATCACCCTGGTCAACAGCACCGCGGTGCTGGTGCTGTCGTACACGCTGGGTGGGGTGCTGGCGCCCGCCCTGGGGGCGGCCATGCTGCAATGGGCCCCGGTGTTCGGCTTTCCCGCCTTGCTGCTGGCCGTGGCCGGGCCGGGCTGGTGGCTGTTGCGCCAGGCCAGCCGGGCCGCCTGATCAAGGCGCGGCCGTGGGCGCGCTGGTGGCGACCAACGGCGCCCGTTCGGGCGAGGGTGCTGGCGCGGGCGCAGGCTTGTCGGCGCCATCCAGGAGGCGGTCGGCGATACCGCCGCCGATCCACATGCCCACCAGCGTGACCCAGGCAGTGACGGCAAAAATCGCGCCACCGGTCATGCCCGCGCCCACGGCACAACCACCCGCCAGCATGGAGCCAAAACCCATGAACATCGCGCCGATGATGTAGCGGGGCATGGTGTAACCCCCACCAAAACCTTCGAGCTTCCATTCGCGCCCCACCAGCGCGCCGATCAGCGAGCCGATGAACACACCCGGCATCAGTCCAAGATCGAAGTTCCAAGGCTCGCCGGGGTTGCTGAGCACCCGCATCAACCATTCTGCGGAAGGGCCGCTGAAGGTCATGCCCTGGATCTGCACCGGTTCAAACGAATGGGCCAGCACCTGGTAGGTACCCAGCCAGGCCAGCGCCACGGCCAGTCCGGTGCCAATGCCGCCCAGCCATTTCCAGACACCCCAGCCACTGTAGTAGGCAAAAAAGCCCGCCGTCACCAGCCAGACCGCGCCAAACGCCAGACCGTCCATGGGACCCACACCGGCCAGGGCCAGCAGGCTGCGCGCGGGGCCGCCGTCCACCACCCACCAGCTGGCGATGCTCTCCCGCCAGGGCGAGAGAACACCGGAGAGCGAGGCCTGCGCAGTGACCGCAAACACCAGCCCCGAGAGCAACGCGCGCAGATTGCCGTTGGCCGACAGCACCAGCAACCGGCTGGCGCAACCGCGCGTCATCACCATGCCCACGCCAAAAATCAAACCGCCAATCAGCGCCCCCGACAAACTGCCCTGGGAGGCCAGCTGGCGCGCGGTGCTCACGTCCAGCAGACCGGTCACGGTGAACAGCTGCACCGCCACCACGGCGGTCGAAAAGGCCAGCAACCACACGGCCAGTTTTTCACCGAACTTGCCATGCCAGAACTCGATCACCGCCGCCCGCAGGCAGAACTTGGAGCGCTGGGCAAAAAAACCAAACGCCAGGCCTGCCACCAGACCGAACACGGCCAGCACCGTGGGTTCACCGAAACGTTCGATCCAGCCTGTCCAGTCCATAAAGACTCCGTTGATGGCAATATGCGCAATCGGTCATGTTACGCCGATGCGCGCGCCAGACCTTGATGCGGCGCAACAAGCGGTGGGTTGAACCCCAGCCGCCCGATGCGGTCCAATGCGGTGGTTTCCACATTTGTTTGAAAGGGCTTTTATGGCCATTTCTCTGCTCACGGCCCTCAAAGTGATTCCCTGGGGCGACGTGATCGAACACGCGCCGAAGGTGCTGGGCGCTGCGCGAAAACTGATGGACCGGCAAAGCCAAGCCGGAGCGGCAACAGACCGCCCGGCCGGTACCGCGCAAGAGGCGCTCGCGCCCACCGCCGACGCCATGCGCCAACAGCTTCAGGCGCTGCGGGGTGACTGCGAGCGGCTGGCGCAGACCCAGCAGCAACTCACGCAGACCGTGGCCGATCTGGCCGAGCAGAACGCCCGGCTGGTCAACGCGGTAGAGGTGTTGCGCCTGCGCTCGCGGCTGCTGCTTTGGACGAGCGCCGTGATGGCGGCACTGCTGGTCTGGCTGCTGTGGCGCTGACACCCGCTTGTGGGGTGCCGTCTGATCAACCTGGCTGGCCGGTTGCCGCGCTCTGTCCGGAGGCAGCGGCGGGCTGGAACGGCGCCCGGTAAACCCAGACCGGCTTGCCGTCCACCGCCTGCAAACGCGCATGGGGCGTCCAGCCCACTGCCTCGAATTCCAGGCTCACCAGCCAGGCGCCTGGCGCCAGTTCCTGATGCGCCTTGTGCAGCGCCCGCTCCATGCTCTCGGGCCGCTGAAACAGGTACACCAGGTCGAAGCCGCTCCAGGGCTGTGCCCAGATGTCGGCGCGGCGCACCTGCGCAAACCGGCAACGCCAGGCACACAGACGCGCGAGCGGCCAACTCCATTCCCAGCCGTGCAAAAGCGCCTGCGGGTACTGGGCGCGCAGCGCCTTGAGCCCGGCACCCAGGCCACAACCCGCATCGAGCACGAGCGCACCCGTTGCCAGCGGCGCGGCCTGGGCCAGGCCCTGCAGGGCGTGGGCGGGGGTGGGAAACAGCGGCGCATCGCCCCAGGTGTTGCGGGGATACAGCACCCACAGCAACGCCAGCGGCAACAGCCACCACACGGCCGATACGCCGCCCGCCAGACCCGTCGCCAGCACCGACAGCGGGAAACCCGCAAACATGAACACCCGGCGCCAGGCGGTACGCCCACGCCATGCCAGCACCGCAGACAACAGCACCGCCAACAGCACCGCGACGCCGCTGCCCAGCCCCAGCTCGCGCAGCGCCAGAAAAGCGCCCCAGGCCAGCCCCCAGGTCAGCAGCGCCGGCAGCGGCCAGATCAGCACAGGCGCCCCCGTGGGTTGGGCACGACTTTGTTCACGGCGGCTCCATCCGCTCGGTGCTCAGGCGCGCGTCACAGCCCACGCCCGCAGCGATCCAGCGCCTGGCCAGGCGACGCAGCACCGGCGCCAGCCAGGCCCAGCGCGGGCCCAGCACGCCGGCCGCATCGGACACCGCGCCGCAGCGGTACCGCAGCTGTTCATCATCCCAGCGCAGCGCAGCGCAAGCACCGTTGCGCCGCCGCGAAATGACCCGACCCAGCGGGCACGGCTCGACCAGGCAACACACGCCGCAGCCATTGCAGGGCGCGCCCCAGGCCGGTTGCGCGGGCGCCTCGCGATGAATCTGAACCACGTGCATGCCGCGCATTGTGCGGGACAAAACCCTCGGGGCCATACCCCCATGACCTGTAAGAAACCGCCGCCCGATCCGACGAAACACAGATCACGGCGGCACTGGTTCGCTCCGGTGTGTACCCCGCATTGCGCCGGGCGCTCGCCCCTTGCCTATGATCCACCCCATTGCGGTCGCACCGATCCAGACACCTATTCATCCATGCAAGCTTCCGAACAACCCGTCCTGCGCGACCTGGTCCTGGTGGGCGGCGGCCACAGCCATGTGGTCGTGCTGCACATGCTGGCCATGCAACCCGAGCCCGGCCTGCGCATCACGCTGATCTGCACCGACATCGACACGCCCTACTCCGGCATGCTGCCGGGCTATATCTCGGGCCACTACAGCTTTGACGACGTGCACATCGACCTGGGGCGCCTCGCGGCGTTTGCCGGAGCGCGCTTCATCCACGGCGAGGTCAACGGCCTGGACCGCAGCGGGCAGCGGGTGCTGATCAAGGGGCGGCCTGCGGTGCCCTACGACCTGTTGTCGATCAACACCGGCTCCACCCCCAATGTGCGCCAGGTCGAGGGCGCGCGCGCCCATGCGGTGCCGGTCAAGCCCATCGCCCAGTTCAACCAGCGCTGGCTGAACCTGCTGGAGCGGGTGCGCGGCCTGCGCGATCGCTTCACCGTGGCGGTGGTCGGCGGCGGCGCGGGGGGCGTGGAGCTGGTGCTGTCCATGCAGTACCGCCTGCGTCAGGAACTGCAGAGCCTGGGCAAAAGCCCCGATCTGCTGCACTTCGTCCTGCTCACCGCAGGCGATACGATTTTGCCGACGCACAACCCGGGCGTGCGCGCGCGCTTCGCCCGCGTGCTCAAGGAGCGCCGTGTGGCGGTGCACACGCGGGCCGAGGTGATCGAGGTTTCGCCTGGCTGCCTGCACACCGAGGGCGGTCGCACGTTCGACGCCGACGAAACCCTGTGGGTCACCCAGGCTGGTGGCCCGGCCTGGCTGCAGACCACCGGGCTGGCGCTGGATGAACACGGCTTCATCCAGATCAACGACCGGTTGCAGACGCTGGACGACCCGAAGATTTTTGCCGCCGGCGACGTGGCCTCCTTCACCAGCCGCCCGCTGGAGAAGGCCGGTGTGTTCGCGGTGCGCATGGGCCCGCCGCTGGTGAAGAACCTGCGCCTGGCCCTGCGCGGCCAGCCACTGGTGACCTACGACCCGCAACGAACCTGGCTGGCACTGATTTCCACCGGTGACCGCTATGCCGTGGCTTCCCGGGGCGCCCTGGGCTTTGCCGGCGCCTGGGTCTGGACCTGGAAAGACTGGATCGACCGCCGCTTCATGCGCCGTTTCACCGAACTGCCCGCCATGGCGCCGTCGGCGACGTTATCGGCAGCGCCCGCCAGCAGCCTGGCACTCAGCGCCGAAGAGTCGCAACAGGCCATCTCGGCCATCGCCATGCGCTGCGGCGGCTGCGGCGCCAAGGTCGGCGCCAGCATCCTCAGCCGAGCACTGGGCAGCCTGCAGCCGGTCGAGCGCGCCGACGTGCTGATCGGCCTGCACGCGCCCGACGATGCCGCCGTGGTGCGCGTGCCGCCGGGCAAGGCCATGGTGCACACGGTGGACTTCTTCCGCAGCTTCATCGACGACCCCTACCTGTTTGGCAAAGTGGCGGCCAACCACGCGCTGGGCGACATTTTTGCCATGGGCGCCGAGCCGCAGTCGGCCACCGCCGTCGCCACCGTGCCGCCCGGCCTGGAGGCCAAGGTGGAAGACCTGCTGCTGCAGATGATGAGCGGCGCGGTCGAGGTGCTCAATGCCGCCGGCTGCGCCCTGGTGGGCGGCCACACCGGCGAAGGCCGAGAACTGGCGCTGGGCTTTGCCATCAACGGCCTGATCGACGAACAGATGGATGGCGTGATGCGCAAGGGCGGCATGCGGCCCGGCGACGTGCTGCTGCTGACCAAACCCATCGGCACCGGCACGCTGTTTGCCGCCCACGCGCAACATGCGGCCAAGGGACGCTGGATCGACGCGGCACTCCAATCCATGATCGTGTCCAACCAGACCGGAGCACAGATCCTGCGCGAACACGGCGCGACCGCCTGCACCGACCTCACAGGCTTCGGCCTGCTCGGACACCTGGTGGAAATGACGCGCCCCTCCGGGGTGGACGCCGAGCTGCAATTGAGCGCCTTGCCGGTGCTGGACGGCGCGGTGGAATGTGTGCAGGCCGGCATCGTCAGCTCGCTGCAGCCGGCCAACGTGCGGCTGCGACGCGCGTTGCGCAACGCCGCAGGCTTCGTCAGCAACCCGCGCTATCCCTTGTTGTTCGACCCACAAACCGCCGGTGGCCTCTTGGCCAGCGTACCGGCTGAGCGAGCGGCCGCCTGCATCGCGGCGCTCCAGGCTGCCGGTTATGGGCACACCGCCCAGATTGGCCAGATCCGCGAGGCCTCGGACGAGCTGGAGCCGGTGGTGCTCGCGCCCTGAGGGGCAACCCGGGCGGTGTGGAGCGCCAAGTACCTTGTCGACTGGCCAGAACAGGCCCGTGACCTGCCCCGAGACCACGGAGCACAAGCACCTTCAGGCGCCTGGAAGCAGCGGTGTAAGAAGTGGCCGACCCACCACGACCGACCAAGGCCTGCGTGCCCAGGCACCAGACCCTCCCGCCACTCCGGAAAGACCTCAGACATGGCCCACACCCCAGCCCCCGAAGTGTTCCTGCACCTGCCCGACGGGCGCGACCGCGAAGCTTTGCGGGCTGGTTTGCTCGCCATGCGCTGCATCCCGGTGAACCTGCCCGACGCGGGTCGGGCACGCGCCACCATGCTGGACAAGCTGGCCCAGCGCCCACAGGCCTGGGTGTTCGCCGACATCTCCAACCCACTGCCGCGCGTGGTGAACCGGTTTGAAGACAGTGTCCACACTTGGCCCAAAGCCTTACGCGGTCGAACCGTGCTCACCCGTCTGGCGGCCGGGCATGTGGCGCAGGCCGACCGGGTGTGGGTCCGCGAACAGGGTTTTGTCGACCTGCTCGCCGGCTTCGAAGGGGCGGACCAAGCCCCCGCATTGCGCAGCACCCTGAACGCAGTGGCCAGCACCTGCGGCCTGCCCGCAGTGACCGAGGCCGACTTGCAACGCTACCTGAGCGCTGTCTTGTCCACGGCGGCGCCACCTTCACCCCGCCGCACCATCCGCACCCACACCGGGCTGGGCGCCGAAGCCCTGACCGAATGGCTGCAGGCCGAGCTCGATATCCGCGACCGCAGCCACCGCCTCAAGCCCTACCCGGCCTGCTTTGTGGGCAACGAGGCGGTCAACCGGATCGCCGAACACTTCCGCCTGACCCGTGAGGCGGCGGTTGAGGTGGGCCGTGCGCTGGGCACACTCGGCCTGTTGCACCATGTGGTGCACGAACATGCTTTCGAAGACGCCACCCTGTTCTACCGCCTGCGCGCCCCCGACCAGTTGAAAGCGGTCCCGCTCAGCGCCAGCTGGCATTGGCTGCGGGCCCATCTGGTGGTGAAGGACCGCTCCCACCTCGGCACCACCTACCCGGCCTGCTGGGTGGGCCAGGATGCGGTGGGCCTGCTGAGCGAGCGGTTGCGGCTGGCGCGGCACGACAGCCTGCACCTGCTGCACCGCCTGATGCAGTTCGGGTGTTTCGAACACGTGG